>DRNA01000078.1 GCA_011322365.1 Aeromonadales bacterium
GATTGCACGTTTTTACACCATTTTATAATTTCAGCTTTTTCCAGATAGACATTTCGACCATGCAATCCCATTAAATGTGAAAAAATAATGATGGGGTAGGCAGAAAAATCAGCCAGTGAGGGTCTGGATAATCCGCCCAGGAAAGGCCCACCCTGCATGTGATCGATGAGCTCGGTCGCCAGTCGCTCATGCATATCCCAAAGGGGTTCATCCAGATCAAGGGTATTTACAATTCGTTTGAGAAAATCTGCCCGTTTTACTAATAATGGCCAACTGGCACGTAGGTACCAGGGTATGGAAACCGCTTCGTGCATAGCCGCCGCCAGTACCCAGCCATTTCTAATCGCGTTCCAGGGGTTGTCCCAGATAATGGCGGCGCGGAAACGGGCGGGTAACAGGTGCTTTGAGATCCAGTTATCAATGGCAATAATGGTTTCCTTTTCGGCTTCGTTTTCACCTAATAACGGCTTTTCGGGAAAACGTTCATCCAACCAGATGCCGATAGGCGACGAATCGTTTTTCCATTCATCATCAATGGATAGAACAGGAACCTGTTGTTGATTTGAGAACTTTATCTGCTCACGGGTTATGGGATTAACGGGTACAAACTCAAAGGGTAATTGCTTATATTTCAAATGGCAGCCTGTTTTCAGTACAAAGGGGCTGGTGGGATAACCATAGAGTTTTATTTTGGGGAAAGTATCAATAGCTGTTTCGGTGCTCATTATAATTTTAGTTTTTTGAGTAACTGGAGTATCAGCATAATCTGGCTGATAGAAAAATTCAAATAAAATCAGCATGATGCCCAATGTAAATAGAGACAATCAAGCCCAAGCTATCGGAATTTTTACCTTAAATTTACCTCTAAAATTTGAATATCATAGTGAAGTACCGTTATTATGATAGCCAAACAACATCATCCAGGGACAGACTTATGCATCGTTTTCTCGCCGTTATACTGTTTGGTTTTTCTTTTCAGGCGCTGGCTGCGGATATTCCACAGCCGTTACAACCCTGGGTGAAGTGGGTACAATATGAACAGGAATTTAGAACCTGCCCATTTTATTCTCATCAACGGAGTCAAAAGAAATCACAGCATGTTTGTGCCTGGCCGGGGGCGCTCGATCTCGATATTAATGCAAAAAGTGGCCAATTTAAGCTGGACTGGCAGGTGTATGCGGACTCCTGGGTGCCCTTACCCGGCGGTGATAATACTTCAATCATCAAATTACTGGATAATAATCAGCCAGCCACCTTTCGTTACCAACAGCGTCAAACCAGCATCTATCTCACTAAAGGCCTGCATCAACTGCAAGGTTTTTTCCAATGGCATAAACGTCCTGAGGAAATTCGTGTGCCCAATGAAATTGCGCTGGTCAATTTAACCGTTGAAGGACAGAGTATTAATTTTCCGGAAAGAGAACTGGGACTCATCTGGCTTGGCGAACCACGAGGTCAGGAAAAAGCACAGACTAACCATATTACCATGCAGGTGGAGCGATTAATTAGTGATAATTCCCCGATGTTTATGAAAATAAAGGTTTATCTGGACGTATCCGGTGCAGCTCGAGACGAAATGTTGGGTAAGGTGTTAGGGCCTCAGGTTGAATTAGTGGATATCCAGGGTGATTTGTCTACGCGGGTAGATAGCAAGGGCAATTTATGGGCACAACTGAGACCCGGCGATTGGGAATTAACCATTTCTCTGCGAATTAAGGGTTATCCCGAACAACTCACTTTTGAGCCTGAAGGAAAATTCTGGCCAACCGAGGAGATCTGGTCCTGGCAGAGTAATGATGCCCTGCGTATCACCCAGATTCAAAGTGAGAGCCCGATAGATTCCACTCAGTTGTTAACCGATAAATGGGGACGTTTTGCCCATTTTCTCATGAAAAAGGACAGCACCTTTAAGATTATTCAACGTTCAAGAGGTATGTCACAGGATAAAGATCGTCTGAACCTGCAACGGCAACAATGGTTAAGTTTTGAAGGTGATAAATTTATTTTCAAGGATAAAATTACAGGCTATAAAACGTCGAACTGGCGACTGGATATGTTGCCCGGTTATCATCTGGAAAGTGCCAGAAGTTATGCCAACGATTTATTGGTTACTGCAGTAAAGAAAGATCAGACCGGGATTGAGTTACGAGTTCCCAATGTTAATTTAACCACCACTGGTGAAGCAAAAGTATCCCGGTCGGATAAAGTCAGTGGCTGGGATGCTTCTTTTGATAGCGTAAGCACCGATCTTTTTATTCCACCCGGCAGGATGTTGCTGGCAGCTCCACTGGCTGACAAATCCAGCGGTGA
>DRNA01000079.1 GCA_011322365.1 Aeromonadales bacterium
GGTGCCAGAGCCGAGGTTAGCAGGAACAGGAAGGCTGCCTGACCATTAGGGGTCGCTACACTGGGAATGTTGGTGCCGGTGTTAATGGCAACAGCAAACATATCAAAGGCATCTCGGGTAATGGTACCCTCAGACAATGCTCTTTCAACCTCCTGAATATAAACAGTGGCCACAAATACATTATCACTGATAGCCGATAATACACCGTTGGCGATATAAAATAATGAGGTTTGATGAGCAGGATCGGCCTGCAATACCATATGAATTAACGGCGTAAATAGCTGTTGTTCTGCAATTACCGCCACAATGGCAAAAAATACTACCAACAATGCGGTAAAAGGCAGTGCCTCTTCAAAAGCTTTACCCAGTTGATGCTCTTCGGTAATACCATTGAAAGCGGTAGCCAGAATAATAACGGACAAACCGACAATACCAACGGGTGCCAGATGCAGTGCTAATCCGATAATTAACCAGCCCGCTACCAGAGCCTGAACCCAGATAGATAATTTATCTCTTTGCGTACGTTTTTCATCTTCATGAGCCATATATTCTTCCATAACCGTTCTGACTTTTTCCGGTAATTTGGCGCCATAGCCAAACCATCCAGTCATTTCCAGTACGATAACGGTGGCAAAACCGGTGAATAATACAGGCAAGGTGACTGGTAACATTCTGAAGAAAAATTCAATAAAATTCCAATGTGCCTGAGTGGCTATTAGCAGGTTCTGAGGTTCGCCTACCAGCGTCATGACGCCACCAAGAGCGGTACCCACCGCTGCGTGCATCAGCAGACTACGTAAAAAAGCTCTGAATTGTTCCAGATCATGGCGATGATCGTCGACTACTTCACCATCATGGCTATGGTCATGATCTTCATCGTGGAATGATTTACCCGAGGCCACTTTATGGTAAACACCATAAAAGCCCACCCCGACGGCAATTACTACAGCGGTAACGGTCAATGCATCCAGGAAAGCAGATAGAAAGGCTCCGGCAAAGGAGAACATCAAACCCAGCATGATTTTGGAGCGCACACGGAGTAATATTCTGGAAAAGACAAACAGCAACATATTCTGCAGAAAATAAATACCGGCTACCATAAACATTAATAGCAGGATAACTTCCAGATTGGTATTGATTTCATGATAAACCATCTCAGGGGATGACATACCAATAGCAATGGCTTCAATGGCGAGTAAACCGCCGGGTTGCAGCGGATAGCATTTTAATGCCATTGCCAGGGTGAAGATAAATTCTACAATCAGTACCCATCCGGCAACGGTCCCACCGAACTCAAAAAACAGGAAGGGGTTTACAATAAGGAAAGCTAAAATGGTTAGCTTATACCATTTGGGTGACTGTCCGAGAAAGTTATTTGCAAAAGATTGCGCTAGAGATTCGGTCATTATGTAATCCTTAGAATGGTAAAAGTGGTCAATAACTAAGACAACTGGTTGAAAAATGTACAAAATACTGCCCTGAGTATAGCAGAGAATTTTCATAACAAGGTTAGTATCAGGAAAAAAATACTGAGGGCGAAGAAAAAGAGAACAAGGGTTTTAATAACAGTGATTTACCTATATGATAGCCTCATCCGATGAGTAAATAATGGGTCGTTTTTATGGTAAGTCATATACGTGCTAAAACCCCGGCAGCCTTTGCTGAGCAATATATCGTTGAATCCATATGGCAGGAACGTTTTCCACCAGGCTCCATTTTACCGGCAGAAAGAGAGCTCTCAGAATTAATTGGCGTTACACGCACTACGCTACGAGAAGTTCTGCAGCGGTTGGCACGTGATGGCTGGCTTACCATACAACATGGTAAAGCCACCAAGGTGAATTATTATTGGGAAACGGCCAGTTTAAATGTACTTGATACCCTGGCGTGTCTTGATGATAACGGTGAATTTGATCTGGTTTGGCAATTGTTGGACACCCGGACCGCAATGGCGGGTATTTTTTTGAGGGCCGCTATTAAAGAAGATCCTGAAAGAGTGCTAAAGGTGTTATCTGAAGTAAATGATCTGGAAGATACTGCCGATGCTTACATCGATTTTGACTGGAAATTTTTACACGAAGTCACTCGCGCAACTGGAAATGCTGTTTTCACATTGGTTCTCAATGGTTTTAAAAAATTATACAAACGCGTAGGACGTTATTATTTTAGTCGGGGGGAGGCTCGAAGACTGGCCAAAGCCTTTTACCTGAGTTTAATACCACTGATCAAAGAAAAACGGATCAACGAAGTGATTACGGCTTTGTACCAATATGGTCGTGAGGGTGGTGAATTTTATCAAAGTTTACGTGAAGAAATGCCTCCTCTGATGGATCTGGCTGAAGATAGTTGAAACCCGCATCTTCAATGATTATGGTGACAGGCATAATTTTGAGCTATTAGAAGGTTAATGTTAGAATGCCGCCCCCTACTTTGCAGTCATAGGTAGGTACTTAAGGAAAAATAGCCTGTCATCTCGACCGTAGTGGAGAGATCTTGCTCTGCTAATACGGTTGTCAATGAAAGATTCCTCCATTACAGTCGGAATGACACCCTTATTTACAGTTTTACAGTTATATTTTTCCTTAAGTAGCTACCTATGACTTTGCAGTAGGTTTTTTTTATTTATGCTGCTGTTAACAGTATCAGGAGACAACATTGGAATTTTTAATTGAACTCGGGCTTTTTCTGGCTAAAGCGATTATTATCGTCACAGCAGTGGTGATGATTCTGGGTGCTATCGCTTCAAATGTGCATCGTCCAAAAGAACACCCTCAGGGTCACATTGACATCCTTGATATTACGCAGAAATTTAAAGATCTTAAAGAGCAGTTAATGGCTGAAATACTGGATAAAAAAGCGCGTAAGCAACAACAAAAAGAGGAAAAGAAGTTAAAAAAAGCCAGGGAAAAATTATCGAAGAAAGAAAAATCAAAGTCAGAAGAAATAGCTGATGAAAAGTCAGAAAATAATAAAAAAAGCAGACTTTATGTTATTGATTTTGATGGTGATGTTCATGCACATGCTGTAAGTAACCTACGAGAAGAAATTAGTGCGATCCTGACCATAGCCGAGGATAATGATGAAGTGTTATTACGACTGGAATCGCCAGGAGGTGTTGTACATGGTTATGGTCATGCGGCAAGTCAGCTAAAAAGATTAGCTGGCAGAAAGATTCAATTAACGGTTGTCGTTGATGAAGTTGCTGCCAGTGGTGGTTACATGATGGCCTGTGTTGCCGATAAAATTATTGCGGCGCCTTTTGCTATCATTGGTTCCATCGGTGTGATTGCGGAAATGCCTAATTTTAACCGTTTATTAAAAAAACATGATATCGATATTGAATTACATACCGCAGGTGAATTTAAACGAACACTCACCATGCTTGGTGAAAATACTGAATCGGGTCGTGAAAAATTTAAGCAGGAACTTAATGAAGCTCATGAATTGTTTAAACGATGGGTTCATGAAAATCGGGAGCAGCTGGATATTGATCAAGTTGCCACGGGTGAACACTGGTTTGGTCAACAGGCACTTGAATTAAAGTTAATTGATGAACTGGGGACCAGTGATGATTACATCATGGCAAAGGTATCCAGTCATGATGTTTATGAACTGTCCTATCAGCCGCCGAAACAACTTTCGAGCCGTATCAGCAAACTGTTGCAGCAGTCCATAGAAAAAACCTTACGTGGACTCTTTAGACGTCGTTCGCCATTGGGTTGAGTTTTTGGGTCAGGTTAAAGCCTGAATTATGGGTATATACAATGGATAATCAGTTCTGGATTGATCGCTGGCAAAACAAAGAAACCGGATGGCATCGGGATAATGTGCATCCGTTATTGTTTAAACTAAGCGAAGAATTTTTTGAGCAACCCCAGCAGATTTTTGTGCCACTGTGTGGTAAATCTCTGGATATGGTCTGGCTGGCGGAAAAGGGGCATGAAATTATTGGTGTTGAACTGAGTCCTCTGGCCATAGAAGAATTTTTCGAGGAACAAAAACTGGTGCCGAAAAAAAACCAGCTTGGTGATTTTTTAAGCTGGCAGGCTGGAAGTTATCAGATTCTCGAAGGCGACTTTTTTAACCTGACTGCTGATTTTTTTGCTGGTAATTTTAAATCCTGTCATTGCTGGTACGACCGTGCCGCAGTAATTGCCTTACCAGAATCTCTAAGAAACAAATACGTAGAGGTGATTCAAATGATATTACCGGGAGCCAGGGGGCTATTAATCAGCTTATCCTATGATTCAGCTTCGCGTCAGGGACCGCCTTTTTCTCTGGGAGATAATGAGATTAAAGCTTTATGGTCTGCTGCCAGAAAAATCTCTGCAATTTGTACCGTCGCATCTGAAATAGGTAAAGGAAAAGGTAGTGGTCAGTTACCTGCATTTAAACCTACGAATGTCACCGAGCATGCTTTTGAAATCTGTCTTTAAGTATAAGTTAGCTGGACTATTGTTGCTTATATCAGCAATAGATGCCGTTTATGCAAATGATTTCTCCCACAATAAAAACATTGAAAAATTACCTGTTGCGTTATCAAATAATGCGGTGGCCGGATTTGAACTGGGTGGTGATTTTTATATGGCGAGCTTTTATGGTTTAACGACGGGGAAAACCTGGCGGGATATCGTGCCTGATGCTTATCTCTGGTCTGAATCTTCACAAAAGTGGCGACAGTTACCTGATATACCGGGAAAAGGACGATTGGCTGCCGCTGCTGTGGCGATGAACCACAAATTTTATATTGCTGGCGGCTATACAGTGAACGGAAAAGGGGAAGAAGTATCGACTCCCGAGGTTTATTCTATTACAAAGCCGTGGCAGAAGTACCGACTTGAAACACATATGCCCGTACCCGTTGATGATGCCGTACTTGCTACTTATCAGGATCATTATTTATTTTTGGTCAGTGGTTGGCACGATAGTGATAATGTATCCAGAGTACAGATTTTTGATAGTAAAAGTATCAGCTGGAAAATGGCCACACCCTTTCCTGGTGTTCCAGTTTTTGGTCATGCCGGAGCCATCAGGGGAAATAAAATTCTCATTGTAGATGGTGTTGGTGTGGTGGGTAAGGTGGATGGTAAGAGACAGTTTGCCACAATCGCTCAAACCTGGTTAGGGGAAATTGATCCACAGCACCCTGAAAATATTCACTGGCAGAAAATAACCTCTCATCCTGGACAGGCACGGTATAGAATGGCGGCTGTAGCTTTGAACAACAATAATCAGATTGTTTTTATAGGCGGTAGTACTAATCCGTATAATTACAATGGTATTGGCTACAATAAAATACCCAGTGAGCCTTCTGCTGAAATACTGCTGTTTGATCTGGATAAAAACTGCTGGTTAGATGTTGATATTACGGGTCCTGAGGTGATGGATTTAAGAAGCGCCATTTTGTATAAAAATACTATTTATACGCTGGGTGGTATGGGACATAATCAGCAAAGCCTGAAAAAGATATCTTCATTAGATATCACTTTGTTTGCAAAAGAGGCGAACTGTCAGCAATAAAAAACCGTGCCTGTAGCACGGTTTTTCCAGAGGCTGAAAATCAGGAATCTTTGGCATGCTGTAAATGAACTTCCTCAAATTCAATTCCAGCATTGGGATCGTTAAATACTGATAGATCAAGCTCACCTTCTGAACGCCCGACAATACAGGATACTACCGAATCACCGGTAACATTTATCGCGGTTCTTACCATGTCCAGTAACCGATCAACAGTCATAATAATGGCAATGCCTTCAACGGGTAAACCGACCTGCCCTAAAACCATAGCCAGTGTAATTAAGCCCACACCCGGAACTCCTGCTGTGCCCACTGATGCCATAGTAGCCGCAAGTATTACGGTTAAATACTGTCCCATGGTGAGATCAATATGATAGATTTGTGAGATAAATACGGTAGCAACTCCCTGCATTATGGCAGTACCATCCATATTGATGGTTGCACCTAAGGGTAGAGTGAAAGAGGCTGTAGATGGTGCAACTCCCAGTCTTTTGGTTACCACTTCCATAGTTACTGGCAATGTAGCATTACTACTGGCGGTTGAAAAAGCAAACAGTTGGGCGGGGCGCATCTTTTTAAGAAAAGTTATGGGATTAACACGAGCAAGAAATTTCAATAGTGTTGGGTAAACAAGGAATCCATGTATCAACAATACGCCGAGTACGACCAGGAAGTATTTTCCCAGTGATTCAAAAACATCCAGACCTAACTGGGTGGTTAATTTTGCAATAAGGGCGAACACACCATAAGGAGCAAGATTCATTAATAAGGTCACCAGCTTCATGATAATTTCGTTCAGATCATTAAAAAACTGTACCATTCGTTCACTGGATTTTCCTGGAGTTAAGGCGATGGCAATACCAAATAAAAGTGCAAAGACAATTATTTGTAACATTTTTCCTGTGACCATTGCATTTAAAGGGTTGGTAGGAATCAGATTAATCAGGGTAGTGACCAGGGTTGGCGCTTCTTTAGCCTCATAGGCTTTTGCCGAAAAATTGGCACTGGAACCGGGTTCAAGAATAACCGCAGTAAATAAGGCTATGGAAATGGCGATAGCAGTAGTGACCAGGTAAAAAATGATGGTTTTTCCACCCAGTCGCCCCAGTTTAGCTGGATCAGCCAGGTTACAGGTACCACAAACCAGACTAACAAAAACCAGTGGTACTACCAACATCTGCAAGCTTCTGATAAACCAGGAACCTAATACCTGAAACAGGCCCATGGTGACAGTTTGATCGTAAACGGTTGCGGGATAAAGCGGATTACTGATATCCATATTGGAGGTAAGGCCCAATAAACGGGCTATAATACCAACGGCCAGGCCCACGACCATACCGATAAGGATTTTACCACTCAGACTCATTTTTTTAGTCGTTTTATCATTCATAATTATTTTTCTTTTAGTATCGATGAAAGCCCAAGAGTACCAGTTTGTAGCCCATTGGAAAACTTTATTTATAGCCGATTCCAGCTTTGTTCTGCTTACTTATCCTGATGATGCAACAGGATTAGAATACAAAATAAACTTTCAGAAACGGTTATTTGATGTAATCTATTGAAAATTAAGGATAAATGTAACAAATCCGCCGAAGTCAATTCAATTGAATGAAAATTCAAATAAAAAAACAGTTGAAATGTGAACTTGTTATTTTGAATTATTGAGAAATTAGACTACATTTGGTAAAGAACTCATTGTTTTTAGTATAAATTTGTACTCATTAGCTCAAAATTTGAGAACGAGTTTAACCTAAAGTGATGAATATAATTATTAATCAAAGCGTAAAGCTGCCTGTAATAAACAGGTAACAGGAGATTTAAGTGATGGATTGGTTGAAAAGAGCATCCTCACCATTCAAACATTATTTTTTAACCGTTGCAGCCCTATTGTTGTTGTCAGCCTGTGGAGGTTCTGGTGGCGATACTCTGGGTTCCGGTGGTGGAACCGGTGGTGGTGGCACTGGCGGTGGTGGTGGAACACCTCCAGCCGTGACTGTAACTCTGGAACTGGTTTCTGCAAATACAGGGCAGCCAACACAAACCATTACTTCAGCTAATCCAGGCAAAGTTATTGCCACTGTTGATGGCATCACTTCCGCAGTAATTGTTACCTTTGAGACTGATGTAGGTGAAATTCCTGTACCTACTGCGATTACGGATGGTTCGAATCAGGCAACGGTTGATATTCTGGCGGGTAGCTCCTTAGGCGCCGGTACGATTACTGCCAGCCTTTCTACTGGTGAATCTGGTCAGATTGTATATGCGGTTGGAGCAACTAATGTGAAAATGGGAAATGGTAGTGGTGCTTCTTTTCAGGAAGGCCAGGCAGCTATTTCTGCGGCAACAATTTCTGCAGGAGGCACAACAACCATAACGGTGTCTATTGTTGATGATTCCAATAATCCTTTTACTGAGCCTGTAGATGTTAATTTCAGTTCATCATGTAGCATTTCAAATCCGCCTACAGCAACAATTTCAACACCGATAACTACCGTAAATGGTGTTGCTTCCAGCACTTATCTGGCACAGGGCTGTGTGGGCGATGACCCGATTAATGTGATTGCTAATGCAGGTGGTGTCAACCTTTCTTCTTCAGCCAGTGTGAATGTACTGCCAGCGGATGTGAACAGTATTGAATTTGTATCCGCAACTCCTCAAAAAATTGTTATCCAAGGTGCTGGTGGTTTAGGTGGTTCAGAGAACGCAACACTGGTTTTTAGAGTTAAAGATACTAATGGCGATCCTGTCAATGGCCAGTTAGTAGATTTCTCTTTAAATACAACTGTTGGTGGTATCGCACTTAATCCATCTTCTGCAACCACAAATTCACAGGGTGAGGTGCAGACTGTTATTAATTCGGGTACAAAGTCAACTACGGTGAGGGTTACGGCAAATATTAATGGGAGCTCTCCTGCTATCTTGACTCAATCCAGTAATCTGGTGATTTCGACAGGTCTACCCGATCAGGATAGTTTTTCATTATCTGCAGATAAGCTCAATCCAGAAGGTTGGGATATTGATGGTAACACAGTGAATGTTACTGCCAGATTATCTGATGCCTTCAATAATCCTGTGCCAGATGGTACAGCTGTTAGCTTTACGACGGAAGGGGGCTCAATACAAGATTCCTGTCAAACGGTTAATGGTTCGTGTTCCGTTGTATGGACTAGTACTGAACCACGCCCAATTGGTCAAACATTGAGTGCAAATGGTGCTGCTCCAGAACAGTCTAATAGTTTAGGGCAGAGTTATGGTGGTAGAGTAACCATACTGGCGACCGCTATTGGTGAAGAATCATTTCCGGATTCTACTAGTAATGGTCGATTTGACGCCTCAGAAGTACCAACTTTTCTGGGAAATAATGTCAGTGGACGACCCTTCGATCTAGATGAAGCCTTTAATGACTATAATGAAGATGGGATTTTTAATCCATCCATAAGTGGTGGTGAGGCTGGGGGAATGCTTGAAACTTTTACAGATTTTAACAATGATGGAGTTTATAACACTAAAGACGGATTATATAATGGTGCTCTTTGTTCAATTCCAGCACATGCCGGCTGTTCTGCTACGCAAAAATCTACAAATGTACGCGCGCAACTTGTACTGGTGATGTCTGGAAGCAACCCGCAATTAGTTGTGAATAAAACCATTGATTCTCCCACTAATAATGATAACGATACAAATTTAGTGTTACAGGGTGAATCAACCGGTTTTGCCAGTGTGATTATTGCTGATTTACACAACCAACCTATGCCTGCAGGGACCACGGTGAGTTTTACTTCTACAGTAGGTTCATTGGTTGGTACCAGTACATTTACCTGGCCCAATGATAACCATAATGGCGGTCTTGTATTTAGTGTTGCTGTTAAAGGTGAATCGACACCCAAAACAGGCAGTCTGCTTGTTGATGTTGAAACCCCCAGTGGCCTAGTTACAAGCTTTGCCCCTATTTCGATTACTATTAATTAATATTTTTTGATAAACTGTGTAGACTATGAAAGCGCCTGCTTCAGGCGCTTTTTTTATGGTTAATATTTAATTAAGGATTTTATGCAAACAGTAAAACACTGCTTAGAGTGGACCCACAAACAATTTAAGCAAAGCCCACTTTTTTATGGCCATGGTAGTGATAATGCCTGGGATGAAGCGGTTTATCTGGTGATGACAGCCATGGATTTTCCGCTAATGGGTGAAGCACATTTACTGGATGAAACCGTTCATGAACAGCAGCAAACAACTATCAGGCAATGGGTCAAAAGAAGGATCGATAATCGGGAGCCCCTGCCTTATATTACCGGAGTGGCTTATTTTTGTGGTTTGCCTTTTGTTGTGGATGAACGGGTTTTAATACCACGATCACCTATTGCTGAATTAATTGAACAGGGCTTTTCTCCCTGGA
>DRNA01000080.1 GCA_011322365.1 Aeromonadales bacterium
AATTTATGTCAATGCTACTGGATGGTTGCCTGATACTATTGTCGCTAGCACTTACATTTTTCATAGTACTAAGAACACACAATATTTTCCTGAGCTTATGGGGTTTTTTCCTGCTGCAATCCTTATGGATTTTTATCCCATCAAGTTGCCATTCAATCCATCAGTTTTTTAGTAAATTACCGGAACAATATAGAACAACATCAAGCTATTATTCCGAATCACTTTGCTCAACTTTTGATCAACAGGAAAGAACAGCCAGAAATGCCATAGTGAAACTGACACTATCTGAACAGGCAATTCACTTAACCAGCGAACAAACTCGAAGAACCTCTTAACCCTCCAGGAGAGCATGATGAAAAATAAACTCTTTAGCTACATTCTGTTTTTGAGCACAATAGTAATAATTGCTATCTATCCCATGATAGACAATCTCAGTATAGCCAATACAGTCCCATTACCATTCCAGCCTCATCAGGAAACTACTGCTGAACCCTTAAATCCGCAAAATGAAAAATACATCGACGTGGTTTTTGTACTGGATACCACTGGCAGCATGGGCGGCCTGATACAGGCTGCCAAGGAAAAAATATGGTCTATTGCCAGCACCATGGCATCCGCACAAAATAAACCTCATATACGCATGGGGCTTGTTGCCTATCGTGATCGTGGTGATAACTATGTGACCCAAACGGTGGATCTCACCAGCAATCTGGATGCCATGTACAGTCAACTAATGAATTTTCAGGCAAGTGGTGGCGGCGACGGCCCCGAAAGTGTCAATCAGGCACTGGATGATGCCGTGAATAAAATGTCATGGTCACAAAACCATCAGGCCTATAAAGTTATTTTTCTGTTAGGTGATGCGCCACCCCATATGGATTATCAGGATGATATAAAATATCCCCAGACTATTGAACTGGCTAACAGAAAAGGCATTATCGTGAATGCCATACAATGTGGGAATAATGTTCAAACTTCAAAACAATGGCAGCATATTGCTTCACTCAGTCAGGGGGATTATTTTCAGGTAAATCAATCGGGTAGTGCTGTCACCATTACTACACCCTTTGACAAAAACATCAGCGAACTTTCACGAGATCTTGAGGAATCTATAGTTGTTTATGGTAGCCAGGATAAGAGAAAAGCCCTGGATGAACGTAAACAACAATCAAAAAATTTACAAGGACGTCTAAGCGAAGCCAGCAGTGCAAGGCGTGCATTATTTAACAGTACCGCCAGTGGTCGCGAAAATTCGCTTACTGAAAATGATCTCATTGCCAAAATAGCCGCTGGAAAACTCAAAATTGAAGAGCTGAATGAAAAGGCCTTACCTGCCTCCATTGCTAAATTACCCCAAAAAGAACAGGCGAAATTGATTAAAACAAAAATAGCTGAACGACAAAGGATTAAAACCAAATTAAAAAAAGTCATGGAAGCAAGAACACTCTATCTGAAAAAAGAAGTAGCTAAAGTGGGAGGATTGAAAGACTCTCTGGATAGCAAGATCTTTAACTCAGTAAAAAAACAGGCCCGAGATAAGGGTATTGAATATAAAGGTGATGCTCCTTCGTATTAGTTGATTTATAACCCATTTTTTGTGGTATCATACGCGCGTTTAATAGATGTTCAGGTATACCACAAAGAATGGATCAGGGTAACAATTTCGTTATTGGCCAGCGCTGGGCCAGCCATACTGAAGCCGATCTCGGATTAGGCGTTGTTATCGAACTGGAAGGCCGTAGAGTAACTTTAAACTTTCCTGCAGTGGGTGAAATACGTACCTACGCCACAAAGGATGCACCATTAAGCCGTATAAAATACGCCATTGATGAAAAAATAACCAATATCGATGAACAGATTTTCAGTATCACCGCTCTGAATGAACAAGGTGGTTTGATTATTTACCACTGCCTTGATGCCAATAATCAACCCTGTGAGCTGAGTGAACTACAACTTTCAGCCTTCGTCAGATTTTCATCCCCTCAACAACGTCTATTCAGTGGTCAATTCGGTGGAGAACGCTCCTATAAACTAAGAGCAGAAACCCTGCAACATAACTTCCGCCTGCAACAAACAGATATTCAGGGTCTATCCGGCACACGTACCAGTTTATTGCCTCATCAGCTCTATATTGCCCATGAAGTTTCAAAACGCCACGCGCCTCGGGTTTTACTGGCCGATGAAGTCGGGCTGGGTAAAACCATTGAAGCGGGGATGATCCTGCACCAACAGATTATCAGTGGTAAAAGTGAACGGGTATTAATTATTGTCCCCGAAAGTCTGCTGCATCAATGGCTGGTAGAAATGTTACGTCGCTTTAATTTAGCCTTTTCAATTTTTGATCAATCCCGTTTAGTGGCACTTTCATCAACTGAACCAACTGAAGATGAAGATACTGTTTCAGATAAAGAAGTCTCAACTGAAGAGATAACACAGCAGAATCCGTTTGAGAGTGAACAGAAAATTATCTGTTCACTGGACTTTCTCATGTCCGATAGCAATGTCCAGGAACAACTGTTGCAAACTCACTGGGATATGGTCATCGTTGATGAAGCCCACCATATTGCCTGGGCGGAAGATAAAGTCAGTGACGAATATCAGTTTGTAGAACAATTATCTCAGCAAACTGATGGCCTGTTACTTCTCACTGCCACTCCGGAACAGGCCGGCATAGAGAGTCATTTTGCCCGATTGCATTTACTCGATCCCAATCGCTTTAATCAGTTAACAGCATTTAAAAAAGAAGCACAGGAATATACACAGATTAATCAACTTATCTCAGCTATTGTTGATCAGGACAGTCTGGCGGAAAACACGCTTTCAAAACAACAACTGCAATTTCTACAACAACATTTAACCAGAGAAAGTGCAAAGGATATCCCAGCCTATCTTGCTGATGAAAAACTAAAACAGCAGTTAGTTCGTCAACTACTGGATCAATACGGCACCGGCCGGGTTTTATTCAGAAATACCCGTGCCAATATCAGGGATTTTCCTGAACGTGAGGTTTTCCCACATCCCCTTGCAGATAATGAAAACATTTATGCTCACCTAAGCATTCTGGAACACGATGAATATGAAAATCTTGAGCAGTTGCTATTCCCTGAGCAAACCGTGGATGAAAACCTCTGGATCAAGAAAGATCCCCGCATCAATTGGTTGGTTACCTTTTTAAAAGAAAATAAAAAACAAAAAGTTCTGGTCATCTGTCACCGTAAGGAAACGGCACTGGCACTGGATAAGTATTTAAATCTCAAAGCCGGGATCAGAAGCACCTGTTTTTATGAAGGACTCAGCATCGTTGAAAGAGATCGCTCAGCGGCCTATTTTTCTGACACCGAGTCCGGCGCACAAACACTGGTCTGTTCTGAAATTGGCAGTGAAGGTCGAAACTTTCAATTCGCCCACCATCTGGTACTTTTTGATTTGCCGTTAAATCCCGATCTGGTAGAACAGCGCATTGGCCGTCTTGACCGTATCGGACAAACAGAAACCATTAAAATTCATGTGCCCTATATTAATAATCTTCCCCAGAGCATCATGTTTAACTGGTATCAAAATGCACTTAATCTGTTTCAGAAAAGTTGTGCTGCCGGTTATCTGGTCTATCAGAGGTTTCAACAACAATTACTACAACAGCTGGCCAAACCCGATGATAATCTGCAGAAGTTAATCAACTCTGCCAGAGAGTTTACCCAATCCACCATGACTGAATTTCAACAGGGAAGAGATCGATTACTGGAACTCAATTCCTGTAATCCCGAAATCGCTCAACAGTTAATTTCAGCCATAGAATCCCTTGAAAATAATGATCAGTTATCAGGTTACATGACGCAGGTTTTTGATTACTTCGGCGTGGAACAGGAATTTCATTCTGAAGGTAGTATTATTGTTCACCCTGGTGATCACATGCAGCAGGAACATTTCCCCGGCCTAAAAACCGAAGGCAATACCCTGACCTACAAACGGGATATTGCGCTGGCCCGAGAAGACATGGAATTTCTCAGCTGGGAACATCCCATGGTCACAGGGGTGATGGATATGTTACTCAATACCGAACTGGGAAATTCGGCAGTGAGTATGATGCAGGTAAAAGGACTGGCACCCGGCACTATTTTACTGGAGACGTTTTATACTGCCTCTACCATGGCACCTAAATCATTACAGCTTCACCACTACCTGCAACAAAAACCCTACCGCTTTCTATTTGATGTAAAGGGTAAAGAACTTTCCGAAGCGGTACCGCATCATAAACTCAATGCACTTTGTGAACCGGTGAGAAAACGTCAGGCACAGGGTATTGTCGCCCAGATCCGTAAAACCATTGAAAACATTCTACATTTTTCAGAGCAAAAAATGCAACAACAGATCCCTGAAATTAAACAACAGGCATTAGCCAAAATGCAGTCTGAACTCCATGAGGAAAAACAGCGTTTAACCAGTTTACAAAAAATAAATGGTGCTATTCGCGATGATGAAATCGAATTTATAGACCAACAAATCCAGCAATCCGAACACTATCTTAATCAGACCGACGCCGTGTTACAAAGTATCCGGGTTATTGTTAATAGTTAGTCGTTCCTCAAGGAACCATAAAGCACTGAAGCAACTGCGGGCTACGTATCTGCCTGAGTATTGCCTTACACAGGTGATGTTAGCGGAATTATCACCGTCCAGTGCCTGCCAGATGGTTTTAGCAGTAGTGCGATCGGTTTGTTTGTCAACGCTTAACCCCTGACCATACGGTCAACGGCTCATGACTCTAAGTCTCGGCGGATAATTAGTCCCTCTAGAGTAGAGGAATTTCATCTCCAATCTTTTGCCGATTTATCTCGGTGCTCTGACTGTCCTTATTTTCTTCTTTGATAAACCTTCTTCCCATTGCATACAAAGAATTCTCGCTTTCAATATAAAAAGGCCAATATGTATGCTTGTTATTTGTTATATTTTCACCTAAAATAAATTTCCCAAAAATAGAATAATCCATAGCATCTAAGGTCAATTCTTTTAATTTAATCGACATTTTATTGTTTTTAAAAAATACTGACATTTTAGTATTTTCATTAGCTTTTATAACTTTTTCTAGCATCTTACCTTTGAACTCTTTTTTATCTAAG
>DRNA01000081.1 GCA_011322365.1 Aeromonadales bacterium
GTGTTTGTAAAAACAAAGTCAATCTAAAACTAACAACTCGTGATGTCTGGACTTTGCAGCCATCAATAAATTTTGGCCGTTCGGGTGGCGAAAATAAACTGTCATTTGATATTACCGATACTAATTTATTCGGTAGTGGAAAAGTTGTTGAGGTGTCGAGATTTAGTGATGTTGATCGAACCGGTTATAGCTTTGGATACCAGGACCATGATTTTCTGAAAAATCGTTGGAGACTGAATGTTAATTATGCTGATCTATCCGATGGGTATACTCAGTTTTTTCAACTGAAAAGACCATTCTATGCACTGGATACACATTGGGAAGCAGGCGGCAATGTTTTCAATAATAAATTTGATAATTTTCTTTATTTCAGAGGCCAGATAACGGATCAATTTACCCACCGAGTGAAAGGTGGCAATATTTTTGCGGGAAATTCTGACGGTTATATTAATAATGAAGTGAGCCGAATTCGTTATGGATATAATTATACAGAAGAATTATTTTCAACGGCCCAGGGAATTTATGATAACTCAGCTTTGCCTGAAGACAGAACTTTTTCCTATCCCTGGATAAGTTACGAATATATTCAGGATAAATTTGAAGAGTTAAAAAATGTTAAGCAGATTGGGCGTACAGAGGACGTTAATTTGGGCTGGCATTTTTCTGCTTTAGTGGGTTATTCAATGACCACCTTAGGTGCTGATAAAAATCGCTGGGTTTTAAATTCTTCGTTATCCAAATTTTCCGTGGATAGTTTTGATAATCTCTGGAACTGGAACATCAATTTTCGAACCAACATTACCAATAGCGCCATTGAAAACGGTCTGATAAGAACCAGTTTGAAATTCTACAGTCGCCAAAATGACTGGCACAGTTTTTATGTTAACATTGAAGGGGCAATGTCTGAAAATCTTTATCGAGATCAGCAGCTTAGTTTGGGCGGTGATAACGGTCTCAGGGGGTATCCACTGCGATATCAGATTGGAAACCGGCGCTTTCTTTTAACTCTGGAAGAACGATTTTATACTCACTGGGAAGTGTTTAAATTATTTAATGTCGGGGCAGCAATTTTTGCGGATACGGGCAGAGCCTGGTTCAGCAATCAGAGCAATGGTTTGGTGGATAAAGGTCTGTTGAAAGATATGGGTATTGGTTTACGCCTGTCCTCAACACGATCAGGGCATAACCAGGTCGTTCATATTGATCTGGCCAAACCCATTGGTGCCGATGGAGATGTAAAAGGATTACAATGGCTGGTTTCACTGCAAACAGAATTTTAGAAAATTTTTGAATAAATAAGCAGAACAGATTAGAGTCAAAAGGGCAGTATTCACAATGACAGCTGCAAGACAGACGGAAGTAAGAATTCTCGATAGACTCGGGATGATTAGGAATTTAGTGATGAGTTACGAGTTTTGAGTTTAGAATAAAACAAAGTCTGTTATCCTGAATGTAGCGTAGCGCAGTTGAAGGATCTTGAGGCACGGTTTAAGATTCCTCGACTTGGCTCAGAATGACTTATTCTGATATTGTCAGAATTACACATTATGATAGTATCATTTTTGAATGAAGTGGAGTCGAAGTAATATATCGAATTTTATAATTAGGACAACGCATGACAGGTAACGCTCCTGACATTACTATTGCGTATTCTCCGACCATGGAGATAAGCAGTTATCAAAAATCTTGGGTGGCTAAATTACCGAGCCGCTTTTGCATCTGCAATACGCTTTTGTGCTAACAAATCGGCTACCACATTAGTGGCTTTATTTTGTGCATCGGCCTGTTCAAAAATTTCTGTTAAGGTATCGTATATTTCATCAACTTTTTTTAGCGCAACCGCTTTGTCGTAATTGTCTTCGAAGCTGACGTTGATAATACCACCGGCATTAATAACGTAATCGGGCGTGTATAAAATACCTCGCTCTTTCAGTTCGTCACCGTGACGATCTTCAGCTAACTGGTTGTTAGCAGCTCCTGCGATAACTTTAGCCTTTAGTCGAGGAATGGTATCATCGTTTAAAGTTGCTCCTAAAGCACAGGGCGCATAAACATCAACGTCGAGTGTGTATATTTCATTGATATCTACAGCGGTTGCATTGCAATCATCGACCACAGTATCTATGGCTTCCTGATTAATATCCGTTATGAATATTTTTGCACCTTCATCAGCAAGATGCCTGCAGAGGTAATGGCCTACATGGCCTGCACCTTGAACCGCAATCTTGATACCATCCAGACTGTCAGCACCGAGACGATATTTAACCGCTGCTTTTAAGCCTTTATAAACACCATAGGCGGTAACTGGTGATGGGTCACCACTTTTACCTTCAAGTCCGACTACATAGTTGGTTTCTTTATTTACGATGGCCATGTCGGCTGGGGTAATGCCTACATCTTCAGCGGTAATATAACGGCCGCTTAAACTTTCAATATAACGGCCAAATGTTCTGAATAAATCTTCTGATTTATGTGTTTTTGCGTTACCGATAATAACAGATTTACCGCCACCCATTTTCAGACCCGCCATGGCATTTTTATAGGACATGCCACGAGAAAGTCGTAATGCATCAACCAAAGCGCCTTCATCGGTATTGTATTCCCACATACGGCATCCACCTACCGCTGGCCCGAGTGTGGTATCGTGAATGCAGATGATAGCTCTTAAACCGGAACGGGCATCGCTACAAAAAACAATCTGTTCGTGATCATCGAAAGGTTTTAAATTAAAAACAGACATTAATACATCTCCTAATCTGTTGAATCTAGTCTAGATCGAAAGTAATACCCTGGGCTAAGGTTGCGTGTTCACCCCAGAATGTTGTGTTGGTTTGACGTCTCATATACGCCTTCCAGGCATCCGAGCCAGCTTCGCGGCCACCACCAGTCTCTTTTTCACCACCAAATGCACCGCCTATTTCAGCACCAGAGGTGCCAATGTTAATGTTAGCAATACCGCAATCACTACCGACAGAGGAAAGGAATTTTTCCGCGTGGGTGACTTTATTGGTGAAAAGAGCAGAGGAGAGCCCATGTCGTACAGAATTCTGCATAGTTATGGCTTCATCAAGAGTCTGGTAAGTCATTACATACAAAATGGGTGCAAAGGTCTCACATTGAACCGCGGCATAATGATTTTCAGCACGTATGACCGTCGGTTCAACAAAGGTTCCAGCTCCAGATAGCGGCTTGCCACCATAGAGTACTTCTCCACCTTCGGCCACAGCATCATTGATAGCTTTGGTATAATTATTGATGGCCATCTGATCGATTAAGGGACCCATCAGGGTATTGTTATCCAGGGGATTGCCAATTCTTACTGATTTATAAGCGGAAACCACTTTGTTGATTACATCTTCAGCAATGGACTCCTGCACGATTAAACGTCTGGTGGTTGTACAGCGTTGGCCGGCAGTGCCGACCGCACCAAACACGATAGATGGGATGGCGATATTCAGGTTAGCTGATTCATCTACGATAATAGCATTATTGCCTGAAAGTTCTAACAGACATTTACCCATACGCTCGGCAACTTTAGTGCCCACCATGCGACCAACCACGGTAGATCCGGTGAAGCTCAACTTTTTAACACGGTGATCTTCAACAAATTTAGATGCCAGTTTATTTTCTGGTGAATCAACAAACAGATGGAATATGCCGGGATAACCCGCTTTTTCCATAACATTATTACAGATATGCTGTACTGCAATAGCGGTTAAAGGTGTTTTCGGGCTAGGTTTCCAGATAGTAATGTTGCCACAGATGGCAGCAATAAAAGCATTCCAGGCCCAAACCGCTACTGGAAAGTTAAATGCGGACATCACACCCACAATTCCGAGAGGATGCCACTGTTCATACATACGGTGTTCAGGGCGTTCGGAGTGCATGGTCTTACCGTAAAGCATACGTGACTGGCCTACTGCAAAATCAGCCATATCGATCATTTCCTGAACTTCACCGTCACCTTCAGCTTTTATTTTTCCCATTTCGAGAGAAACCAGAGAACCCAGTTCATCTTTGTGTAATCTTAATTCTTCACCAATTAGACGCACCAGTTCGCCACGTAATGGGGCGGGTACTTTCCGCCAGTTTAGAAAAGCCTGTTCTGCCTGGATGAGTACGGTTTCGTAATCATCTTCATTACTGGCATAGACCTGAGCAATGGTTTCACCAGTGGTTGGGTTAATCGAATCAACCAGCTCTCTGTTTGTATCGGTTATCCAGCTTGTAGAGCTACCGAAATTTGTGCCGAAATTGATGGGTTTGATATGTAATTTATTAAGTAAATCCATGAGTTACCTCAGCTGAGATTGTCGGAATAGAGTTTCCAGTTACACTAAAAGATATGGCGTATTGGAAAATTTGGCGCAACCATACCACCATGACTTCCATTTCGCCAATTTTTTTCGTGGGTTTCAACAAATTGAATCAGATTTAGTCACTGGTCAGAGCTTTAATTTAATAGCTGATATGCCGAAAAAGCCATTGAGGCACAATGAATGGGTATGATAGAGTCGCGTCTATAAAATAACAGCATCAATACAGTTACATAGATTAGTTAATATGAGAGTAGAAATTTGATTATCAGACTTCCTCAATGTTCACTCCAGATTTCATCTGATGTAGCTTTTATTGCTGAAAATGCAACTCTCATCGGAGATTTGATTCTGGCGGCTGATGTTTCTGTCTGGTTTCAGGCCGTTATCAGGGCTGATAACGCTCCAATCTCAATAGGAAAGGGGAGCAATATTCAAGACGGATGCATCTGTCACACCGACCCTGGAGTGCTGATCAACATAGGCCAGTACGTTACTGTTGGACACAGGGCGGTATTACACGGTTGCTCAATTGGTGATTTTACTCTGATAGGAATTAATGCAGTGGTGCTTAATCACGCCAAAATAGGCAAGAATTGTCTTATAGGCGCAAATACTCTGGTCACAGAAGGGATGGAGATTCCTGATAATTCTCTGGTTATTGGTTCGCCGGGTAAGGTAGTCAGAACTTTATCGACCAATGAAATAACACGTCTGACTAGTGGTGCTACAGAATATATCAAAGAAGCAAAAATCTATAAATGTTTGCCAACATCATCCGAACGACATACTGATTAATTGAAATAAGGATAAAATATGATTACAAAAAAAACTGACACAGAACAAACTGTTGATAATACATTTAACAAGAACAGCGCATCCCCAACAGGCTCATCAACATTTGATCCTAATAATAGTGAGGATGTGAAACGATGGGGGCAGGAACAATATGCCCAGGTCATGAAATATTGTAATAAGAATTTATTAACCATTGATCATTTGCAACAGAGCAAAAGTAGTGTGTTACCTCCTTTATTAGCAATTTGGAACATCAAATTGTTAACAAAACCAGCTTCAGAAATATGGGTTATCGGTGGCAAGGTGTCTATGGATCATGTATCTACGGAAGTAGCATCAAATGCTCGAGAGGCTTTAAGGCATTTTTCACTTTCCTGGCAGATGAAAGCATCCACACTAGAGCGAAATCTGCAATCAGCAAGTAATAATCTGGATCTGGAACAACAGAAAAAGGTTATTCAGACTCTAATTACGGAAGCGGAAGCAATTTACGATCTCTATGCTGATGATAATTTATGGAAGCAATCTGTATAAACATAAAAATCAACATCAACAAACAGCAGTAACATTTTGCTTTTTCAACAAATAATTCTATTCAGGAATGAATTTTTGTAGATCCCTGCTATATTTAGAAAGATAACGAGATGTAATTCCCGAACTATTATGTGTGCAGGCAAAATCGAAGTGCCTGTTTTTAGGAATGATGTTAGTGAAATAGTGTTTAATATTAGTAAGATAGTGAGCTAATGCAGTTGAGAAGATATGAAAAGACGTACTAGTATCCCAATTTTTGAAAGGCCACTCTGGCATGTATTCTTCATAACAATGCTGCTAGCCTTACTTTCAGGTTTATTCTCAGTAACTTTAAATGCTGCAGAAAATTTGAAGAACGTCAAATTATCTGATGGAACCCTATTGACCTTAAATGGAATTGGTAAAGCCAAACAATTATCCGATGATTACTATTTTGGAGCGCTCTATCTGATAGAACCCTTTGGGGCACTAGATGATATTACTTATATAAACAACCCGAAAAGAATGCAGATCCGTATAGCCTATAAGAGCATTTCAGCTCGCCGATTTGGACAATACTGGAAAGAAGCTATTGCGATTAATAATCCCCGAAACATCTGGGAACCACAAGTGAAAAATGTGCTTGAGTTTACAAATTTCTTTCATCAGAAATTGTTAAAAGGGGATATCATCAACCTGGATTTCCTCCCCAATAGAGGTACATTTGTTTACTTGAACGGCGTATTATTGGGGGATATAAGAAACCCATCTTTTTATAATCTATTATTGATGACCTGGCTGGGTGAGCGCCCACCAAATCCAGATTTTAAAAAGTCAGTAATGAGGGCTTTGGCGAATGAAGATGCTGACCAGGTTATTAAAACACAGCAAAAATTTCTGTTATTACGTCCTACGGATAAACGGATAAAGCAGGTTGCTTCGGAACAGAAAAAAATCGAAAGTGATCTAACGGGTATTAAAGTCGCTGGAGGCAAGGAAAAACCAAAGCCAAAAGCTATTGCCAGGAACAAAACGCCCAAGAAAAAGATTAAAGCCAAGACTAAGACTGTTAAAAAAACACCTGTAAACAAAACACCCGTTAAAAAAGTAGCCAGTAATAAGAAAAAGAAAGCCGATAAAAAATCAGATAAAACCGCAAAAATAGCCGCTAAGACTGTGGGTAAGGTTATCGAAAAAATTCCTGCAGGAGCGGAAATAGCAGCTGCAAAAACAACCACTAAAATAAAGGCTCCATTAAATAATGATAAACAGGAGAAAACAAAAAAAGTGCCTAAGAAGAAAAAAGTAGCGGTTAAAGTTAAAGCTGAGGATAAGCCTGTGAAACTTTCTGCTTCGGAGCGATTGAAAATTTTTGAAGCACGATCTGAATATGGCAAGTTGCTCAGGCGAAAAATTCGTGAACATCAATCATACCCATTAAAAAAGATACTCAGAGTAAGGAGATATCGAAAAATCATGGAAAAAGGACCAATGAAATCGGAAGGGATTTTATGGGTTAAAATTGCTCGAGATGGTTCGGTGTTATCAACTCGAATGGAAGAATCCACCAAAATATCGATTTTAGATAAAGCTGCAATTCAAATGGTTGAAAAGGCGGATCCTTTACCTCCAATGCCTAAGCTGCTTGAGGGCAATGATTTCGAATTTCTCATTCAGGTTGCCTTTTTATCACCTAAATTGAATTAAAGTTTATCCATAACTTACTAATTCTCTGGTCTGCTGACTATAGATAAAACCGCTTCGTTATCGTACAATATGCCTTAATATGACTCTATCTGTTGTCATCGTTATCATCAAATCCAGTGAGACCATACTTCATGTACATTTCTTCTAATTTTGATAGTGGGAATATTATCGTAAAAAAACTGGATTCAGTGGCTGACATCCAGTTAGCTATAGCAGATGATGGTAATGCCGATTTTAAACAATGGTTCCATTTCAGGCTATCGACCCAGAGTGGTATCGAACATACCCTACATATTAATAATGCGAATCAGTGCTCGTATGTTGAAGGATGGGAAGGCTATTCGGCGGTTGCCAGTTATGACAGAGAGGAATGGTTTAGAGTTCCTACTCATTATGATGGTGAAAAACTAACCATTTCTCATACCCCCGAGTTTGATAACATTTATTATGCTTATTTCACGCCATATTCACTTGAAAGACA
>DRNA01000082.1 GCA_011322365.1 Aeromonadales bacterium
CATGGGATGTTAGGCCTAAATATTTCTCTACTGAACCTTTTACTTATAATGCCTGGGTTATTAAAAAATCCGGCGAACCTAATCCATCCACAATATCTTATAGCGAAACTCAACAGTGTGAAATTATAGGTAATATCAATAAAATTGGCTTAATCCGCCTTCCCACACCATCCCGGTCACTCTATCCAGTAAATGTAGTAGGTAATTTTAGCAAAAATGAAGTTATTAATAACCTTAAACAATGTATTTCCCCAAAACGATATCCTATTTTATATTCTAATATAGATACTATTAGAAAAGTTGAAATGAAAGGTACTCTGGTTAAAATAAATATATCAATCTACCTTAAAAAGAATATCGACCACATCAATGGAATTGAGTTGAGGATCATAAATAAAAAGGACAAAAGTGAATACCCAAAACCCATCGGGCCTTATAGTATAGTCATCACTTCAGAGCAGATAAATAACCACCTTGATTTAACTGCTCCCGCATTTAGTGCTGAGTGTGGCAATCAATCTGTTCCTTATATTCATTGATAGAAAACTATAAAGTATAAAAGCAATCAATGGGGTAGAGTTATTGATAATTTTATTAAAACAATTTTCACTAGCCCCTTTGATCACAAGTTCGTTAGGTACATGGATATTAAAATAAAATTATTAGGTTTGATTTTCGCTTTTCTATTTAGTGCTAGTTTGCATGCCTGGAGCACTGAACTTATACGTGATGTACCCTCGGAAAGTGACCACGAAGTACTGGTAGCAGAAACTATCTCTAAGGGAAAAAAGACTATACTTGTTTCATTGAGTTTTGAGAATAAAGTCTGTATCACAGATATTGTTATGTTCGATGGTCCAAATGATGATTTATTCATAAAGTGGAAGTCTGGTACAATATTAGAGGTTAAAATTTCAGGCGATGTGAAAATATAAAATGCACTCAAAGAAAAGTACCTGAAATGTTGGTCTCAAGAAGTTGAAATAATCTTGGGTGTAAACAATAATGCCTAACCAATCACGGCTTTCGATAAAATTAATCACTGTGCAATTTTTTGACAGCACTTGGCGTTAAGTAACCTATGAAGATCAAACTAAACCTTTGGATTTTATTTTCCTTATCTGTGTTTTTAATAGGTTGCTCTATTTCTAGTTTTCTTTATAAGCAAGAATATTTGGAGATATCATTAGAAGATGTTGTAGCTCATCCTGAAAAATATCATCAAAAAAACCTCAGAGTTTCTGGAATAGCTTATTTTGCAACACATTGGGAAGATCGCTCGATGCTTTTTATTGACATTGAAAGCTATGAAAAAATTGGTTCACAAGCTAATATTGGAATGTGGTTTAATCCAGAACAAACCAGATTTAACCTCAAAGACCTAAAAAAGAAGAATGGTAAACGCTTCATTGTTGAAGGGACTCTGAAAGACACGGGAGAAAAGGGACCTGAAACAATTTGTCTTCGTGGATGCCAATCTAGGGCTTATCTTTATAATATTGTATTAGTCGAAGAGGTGAGCAAGTGAATTATGATTTAACCTGAAAAGGCAGAAGATGCAAAGCAACGCACCTGCTTAAAAGTTAACGGTCACTATGAGTAGACATCAAGGTAAGCAAGAATCACGAGAATTCAATGCAGAGGATCTTCCTGTTGAATGCAAATTATCTCGTTCAAAAATAATGTATGTTGAAGATAATTCAGAAGGATTAGAAGGTGATGCTCGAATTGGAAGGGTTTATTTTTCTAAATCTGGTAAAACACTCTATTATCGGGGTCAGAAGTTTCAAAGTTTAAAGGGTAGTGGTTTCAAAGCTAATTACTTCGACGTTGAATCAGGAAGTCACTACTGGGTTTCCGGGCCTCGCAAAGATCAAAGTGATCGGCTTTATGGTGGTAATATTGGAGTAAAAATCGATAGTGATGTTAAGAATGATTATCTACAATACATCAACACTTAACAAGTACAGGAGTAGGAAGTCAGAAGATATTGCAACAGAGAAAAAGCAGCAACAGGTGCTCACTAACGAAATAATTTACTGGGTACGGGGTGGAATTGAACTTAATTATATTTATCTCGTCTTATTAATGACATTTAAGCAAGGAACAACATTATGATAAAATTTTTTGTTATTATTTTCTTCTCTTTCATATTATCTGCCTGTAGTAATAAACAACTGTATCATGCAGGTCAAGATTATCAGAAAAGTGTATGTACTGAAAAAGCCAGGTCAGCTCAACAAATTGATGACTGCTTGAAAACTAACAAAAAATCATACGAAGATTACCAGAAAGACCGAAAAACCAGTGAGAAAAAATAGTTTATTTGTTATTTTTTTCGCTATTTAGAAAATATGCAAACTACTATCAATATAATACAATGCACGAAAACAGAAGATTTATGAATACATTGCTTCAATTGATTATGTTTGTAAAAAGATTTATCTTATGTGTCCTACATAGGTAGGTACTTAAGAAAAATATAACTGTAAAAGGGGTGTCATTCCGAAAGCTTGCCCCATGACCGTAGGGAGTGCTTTGGGTGCTGTAATGGAGGAATCTTTCATTGACAACAGTATTAGCAGAGCAAGATCTCTCCACTACGGTCAAGATGACAGGCTATTTTTCCTGAAGTACCTACCTATGATGTGTCCTATAGTTTCACCATTTACTTGAAATAGGGTTAATAAAATGAAACGCATCCATCTACTAGCCTCAGAAATTTTTAGCTACAGTTATGCAAACTACGATGATCATTTATCTATAAATGACCGATTCGATAAATATATGCCCGACGATGCTGCCTTATTAGAAACAGCCATTAAAAGAAAATGGCCGTTAAAGAAAGTGGCAAAAAAATTAGACGTCTCACCGGATATTGCGAGCCAGCTTTTAACCGCAACTCAGCAGGCTTTGGCCATTGTAGATGCTAAAACTCCTGCTGCATCCTTCAGGGAAGGAGTTAAGCAATCCGTACTTTATGCGTTAGAACAAGGAATTCATAATGAAAAGGATGTTGATAATTTAGTTACCCAAATTTGCTACCGAGCAGCAGATTTTGGTTTTTTGCTTGATACTGAAAATCAAAAACTATCCTACTATTCAAGATATTTAAGAGATATTTCGGATATGGATTTCGATGAAGATTAGCTTGATAAGCTCTTTATTTAAAACATCCTTATATCTCTTTTTTTGTAATAACTTTATCAAAAAGAAGATGTCTATTAGCTGATAATTATATGATGATCTCACCTTTCATATACAGCACTGCTTTACCTGAAATTTTAACTCGATCTGCTTCCAGTTGACATTGGACAATGCCTCCTCTTTTCGAAACCTGTTTTGCTATAAAATCATTTTTTTCCAGGACAGCGGCCCAATAGGGAGTTAATTTAGTAAATGAGGACCCGGTAACCGGATCTTCATCTATGCCATGATTTGGAATAAAAAAACGACTGACAAAATCATATTCTTTACTTTTTGCTGTAATCATTACGGCACGTTGATCCAGTTGTTTTATTTTTTCGAAATCGGGGGTTACTGTTCTTACAAATTCCTCATCATCATAGACTGCGATATAATCTTCATTTACCAGGCACTCTTCAGGCGCTCTCCCAAAGGCCTCAATGATTCCAGCCGGGATATCACAGTGTTCTGGTGGCATCGTTGGAAAGTCCATTTCAATTTTATCATCCTTTAAATTGATAAATAACTCACCACTTTTTGACTGAAAAACAATCTGCTTTTTTTTGTAATCCAGACAGTTAAAAATAACAAAGCTACTGGCTAATGTTGCATGACCACACAAATTTACTTCATATTCCGGGGTAAACCAGCGGATATGAAAACCGGTTTCTGTAGGCACAAAAAAAGCGGTTTCTGACAAATTATTTTCTGCTGCAATTTTTTGCATTAACTGTTCATCCAGCCAATTTTGTAATGGTATAACCGCTGCCGGATTACCTTCAAATAAATTATCTGCAAATGCATCAATCTGATAAATGGTTAAATTCATTGTAATACCCGCAACAGCTGTAACATTGTTCACATTTTTATCATCGAAAATAAACTATAATGAAATATCGGATGAAATTCGACTATTTTGTGCTGTTTTATTTTCCTGTGTCATAAAAGGTGTCCCATGAAAATTTCAATTATTCTGGCCTTTATCATAATACCATTCATCACCAGTTGTGGCGGAGGTGGTTCGTCTGCTAATAACCCCGGCATAACTCCTCCTGTCAGGGATTTTACCAACCTTAAAATAATTGCACCACCATCTGCTGGCATGTATGTAGGTCAATATGAATGGGCATCCGGGGACATCAACACTTTTGAGCAGGCCATTGGGAAAAAAGCGGCCTTGTGGTCAAGACAGTGGCCCATGGATAATTTTGACGAGATTACCGGTCAACCGGTATTTCCGGTGGCAGAAGCTAACCAGGCCTGGAATAACGGTCAGGTAGTATTGGCCAATGGCTTTGACATTAATGTCGGGCCAGGTAATCCCTTTGCCGATTTTACTATTGATAAACTTTTAAATGGTGATTTTAATGCTCAGTTAGATGCTCTTGCAGAACAACTGCGCGCTTTTGGCAAACCGGTTATTTTTATGGCGGGCAGGGAACCCAACGGCATCCTCAGCGAATACTTTGGTGGTTTTGGAGCGGACGGTGACAAATCGTTTAGCTGGGCAGTACAAAATCAGGCCGGTTTTGCTGAATTTGATCCGTCTGTATTCCCGAATCCCGAACTTTATACCGACCTTGCTGATCCAACGGTTTGTGATGGTGTTGAACGTCTGGCAGCGGCTCAACGTTATTACCATCACTATCTGGTTGATGTTAAGGGCCTTAAATTTCTCACCTTTGAAGGTATGGGCTGGGCTACCACAACCGTAGATGAAATACTAACTCAGGCCATTGATAACGGCGCTGGTACTCATGAGCAGACACTGATTCAAAGTTGTTATGATTATCGAAATTTTTACCCCGGAAACGATTATGTAGACTGGGTAAGTCTCAATTTTTATACTGTCGATTTTTTTAAGGATGCCTGGCCTCAATTTAATCTTCCTTTTGATATATTAATTTCAACTCAAACCTATCTGGACAGACTGTC
>DRNA01000083.1 GCA_011322365.1 Aeromonadales bacterium
ACTCAACATACAAAAAGCTGATTCTGAAGTGAGTTTTGGCTGGAAACAGGTGGGAAGTATTGATGTGGTGACCCATCCAGGATTTGCCTATCAACAACTTTGGCAGACTGCCAGAAGAAATTTCTGGGCACTGATGGGTATGTTGATATTGTATCTGCTGCTAGTCTCTATTATAAATAAAAAAATCGCTGCACCACTTTCTGCGGTTATTGATCAGGCAAAGGCACTGACACAGAAAAAATATCAGAAAATAAACGATATACCCAAAATCCCTGAATTGAATTTGTTAGTCAATGCCATGAATACCATGGTTGATTTTACTCAGAGCCAGGTGAAAAAATTGTCACAGGATGCCGAGCACTGGCATGAAGAGGCATTTATTGATTCGTTAACATTATTACCTAATCGCAGAGATTTTCATCGACATTTACAGGAATTTTCTCAAAAAGAAGCTGATTATTATTCGATTAGCGTGGGGTTAGTTAAAATTACTGGACTGGATATAGTGAATAATCAATCAGGCTATAGGACTGGCGATAAATTATTAAAGCGTATTGGTGCGAAACTATCCCAACTACAGCAACAGGAAACGGGGACTTTTATCGCACGTTTAAACGGGACTGAATTTGCTGTAGTGGTTCGGGATTTTACTGTTGATGATATTAAACCGTTATATGAGCGAATTGTGCGACATATTATTCAACTGCTAAGAGATGAAAACAGCGATTGTAAAATATTTATTGGTGCGGTTGTCATGCAACCCGGTCGGGATATAGAGACCTATCTTTCTGCTGCGGATAATCAATTAATGGATGCGATGGCAGCAGAGACCTCTGTCAAAATAGCACTCAAACAGGATCAGATCCTGGCTTTGGGTAAAGAAAAACAGATGAAGACTTTATGGGATGCTATTAAAAACCAGAGCATTCGCCTGAAATCACAATCTATTTTAAATATGGAAGATGAGCTACTGATAGCAAAGGAATATTTTTTGCAGGTACAGGTTGATACAAACACATGGATATCGGCCGGACGCTGGCTATCAAGATTGAAAAATTCTGAGGAGATGGCAAAGGTTGATAAAATTGTTATTGCTAAATTGTTTGAAAACCCCCAACAAAATGCTGTGCAAATGGTGAACGTATCTCCCGGGTCATTTACCGATGAAAATGGAATTGTGCGCTGGTTGATTGATAAATATCAGTCTCAGATAGCGGCTACGCCACTGGCTGTTGAATTTAGCCAGTTATTAGTTTCTGGTGAGTTAATTAAGATAGAAAAATGGGTATCAAAATTAAAGCAGGCCGATATCGAGGTTGGGGTCGACCATTTCGGCTTCCATGCTGATAGCTTACAATGGTTAACTCAGGTAAAACCAAGTTATGTCAAACTGGATCCTTCCATATTGGGTTCCCTTGATAAAAGTCTGGAGAACCTGACTTTTATTGAAGCACTAATTACTCTTGCCCATACTTTAGGTATAAAAGTTTACGCTACCGGAGTGGAATCAGAACAGATATTAACGTTAGCCATGCAACTGAATTTTGATGGTTATCAGGGGTTTGCCATTGAAAAACCCGGGTTTGTAGTGGAATAAAGGTACGATACACTAATTGTGAATTTGCCACAGCAAGGGCTGGGTGATAGAGTAGGCTTGGTTAATTTTTAATCGCTTATTTAATAAATATAGGAAAGAGGGGTCGTGTCATGAATAAAGTTAATTTGGCAGTTATCGGCTGTTTGTTGTCTTCTGCAACTTATGCAACAGAAATAAATAAATATACCGATGAATTTCAACAAGTTGAAAAAGAATGTAGCTTATTGGCGAGTGATTTTTCAAAATCAGACAATTCCAGAGATGAATTTGATCTCAAAAATTGTCTTAACTGGTCATTACAGGTCACTATTGCAGAGAATCCAAGGGATAAAGAAGATGTAGTTCTGGCTGCAATGAAGCTATCTGAGCCTCGTACAACTGAAATTGTACGCATAGCAATTGCTGCTGGTCTGGAGCCTGCAAAGGTTGTAGCGGCGGCTACGCAGATTTATCCCATGCTATCTGCAGATATCTCGAAAGCTGCTATTCAGGCTGGGGCAGATCCAGCCCTGGTTACAGAAGCGACAGCTGCTGGAAAAGCTAAAAAATAAGTTATTTTAACCCGGGTGTTAAAATTGAAAAAAGGTCGAAATTTTCGACCTTTTTTTTGTACAAAACTGGCTCAACCTGAGGATTGGTCTATACTTTGTGGAACTATTGTTATTTATAGAAAATTGCTCCTGCATTTTCTTCATACACGTCGTCCATGGTGATAACAGGGATGTAATGTATGCAGGTTTTGCAGGACGCATAAAACCGACTATTTACTTTGTTGTATTTTTCATTTTGGAGTCGCAGTTAAATGAAAATTTTTGTATTTGCTTTTTTTTCAGTATTTTTTCTATCAGTTTCACCTCAATCCCAGGCAGGCGAACTGGATCGTGTAGTTGCTTCTCTTTGCGATTATGCTAAAACCAATAATCGTTCCTCAATGCGAAAAAAATTAAAACAGGCCAAATTAAAATTACGTCGTGTGTACGGCGGCATTACCTGTGGTGCTGTTGATGGCTTTACCGGGGGTAGTTTACTCAGAGTTTCTACCTATTTCGGAGCATTTGATGCAGCTAAATTTTTTACTTCAAAAATTGGCAAAAAGGGAGTGAATTCCTCTGAAGCCGATGGAAAGTCTATATTGACCTGGACTGAATCTTTAGTAAATAGTGGTAGTTCAAAAGTAACTAATTTAAAGGATTTTATTGATTTGTATAAGTCTAAATCCTGAGTAAGTAAGTTTTATCTCTATGAATATTATGATACTAATTTATATTGCTACCTATTATGAAAGTTCTTAAAGTCGTTTTTCTCACTACATTTTTGATAACATTAACAACAGCAAAAGTTGAAGCTGCTGATGAAGCTCAGCGGTTAATTTCTTCACTTTGTGACTATGCAAAAGGAGATAATCGTTCATCTATGCGGAAAAAACTCAAGCAGGCACATTTAAAACTTCGAAGAATTTATGGGGGAGTAAAGTGTGGACCAAAAGAGGGATTTTCTGGTGGTTCGTTATTGAGAATCTCTACTTATTTTGGCGCCTTTGCATCAGCAAAATATATTACCCAGTTAATAGGTGGGAAGGCTGTGGGAAAACCTGAAAAGGATGGGCAGACTATTTTGCAATGGACTCAGGCACTTGCAGCCAGTGATCCGTCAAAAGCTGAGCAATTGAAACCGTTTATTGAACTTTATCAGTCGAAAGCTGAATAAGCGTTGGTAAAACAAAACAGGCTCTGAAGTTCTGTATCAACCGGGAGCGTATTCATTCGCGATAAAACCAGCTTCAATAGTAAGCTGGTTTTTTGTTAGCTGGCAATATCAGGTACGGAACCTATTCACCAGATTTTGTAGCTGGTTAGCCAGATTACTCTGCTCATGACTGGCTTCAGAGGTTTGAGTTGCACCTAAAGCTGTCTGTTCTGATATCTCAGAGATTGCTTCAATATTGCGATGCATTTCCTGAGTTACGGTATTTTGTTCTTTTGCTGCATGAGCAATGTGTGAACTCATATCATTAATTGCCTGAATCGCGCTGGCTATTTCTGTAAGTGCGACAGATGCCGTATCTGATTTTTCTACGCAGGTATTGGCTTCTTTCTGGCTGTTTTCCATCACAGATACAGCTTCCTGGGTACCCTGCTGAAGTTCTTCAATCATATGCTGAATATCCGCAGTAGATTCCTGTGTTTTACTTGCAAGAGATCGGACTTCATCGGCCACTACTGAAAAGCCTCTACCGTGCTCTCCAGCACGGGCCGCTTCAATAGCGGCATTTAGTGCCAGTAAATTAGTTTGATCGGCGATACCGCGAATAACATCCAGGATAGCACCAATATCTGAACTGTGTTCATCTAACTTGGTTATGACACTTCCAGCACGGTTGATTTCGCCAGAAAGGTGTAAAATGGTATCACGTGTCTGTTGGACAACTTCAGAACCATGAGCTGATTGATTTCTGGCACTGATAACTTCGTCCATGGCATTGTTGGCACTGTTGGCGACATCTTCAACTGTGGCTGCCATTTCTGCCATGGCAGTAGCAATTTGTCCGATCTGGTCTTTTTGCTGTTCAACGCCTACTCGAGTTTGTTCGGTAATAGCAGATGTTTCTTCAGCGGCGGCAGATAATTGTTGAGAATTATTTGAGATATCACTTAACATTTTTCTTAGTTTTCCGACCAGATCATTGATCCATTGACCCAATTGACCAAATTCATCCCGGGATTTGATATCTACTGTCTGTGTCATATCCCCTGCACTGACTTTGGCAAAAACTTCGGCAATAACAGCAAGTGGTTTACTAATTGATTTAGATACCCAGTACCCTATGGCAATAGCAATGGCGATGGCTATCAATGAAATTACTATAATAAGACTTTTACTAAAAGTAACAGATGACTCTGCGGTTTCTTTGGCTTTTGTTGCCAGGTTACTGGCCAGAGTGGAAACTTTATTCAGGCTTTTTTTCGCTACTTTCAACTGCTCTTTCATATTATTCCAGGTGTTGGCAACCGCGATATCTGCCATAAGTCTTTGTTTATGCTGTTGTAATACACCATCAATGCCGATATAAGATTTAAACCTATCAATAGCATCTTTAACTGAATCTGCATTTTTTACAGTTGCCAAAGTTTCAACTAATGCCTGTTCTAAAGACTGTAATTCATTAATGGTTGTTTGCAGGGTATCCAGTTGATTAATTTGTAAACCATCAGTGACTGTAACGGTTGCTTCCTGAATCATTTCATTGAGCTTTTCGAGACTGGCTTTGTTTTGACCTGAGGTTTCATCAGCCAGATCAGATAAAGTAGCATCCAGTTCATCAGCCAGGTCTTCAAAATTTGAAGATAATTCTTGAATGGTTTCATCAAGCGCAACACTTTTACTGTGATTATTGAATAATGAGTTCACGCTTTCGATATAAGGTTTATAATCCTTTGCTGCAATTTCAACTGACTGTTTAACAACGTCATGGTGCTGAGCTAAATCAATTAAATGTGCACTATTATTTTTATACCTGTTTAAAAATGTCTGATACCTGCTTTGCAGTTTTTTGAGATTTGAAGGATCCCTGCTGCTACGGTATTCTGCCAGATCATTGCCGGTTTGGAGCAAATCAGCAATGATTTCATGGCTTGCAATAACTAGTGGAGTCGCTTCTTCAGTAACTGTTTTCAGCTGGTTATCAATGTTGTTAATAGAATTGAAACTGATAACACTCAATATAATAAGTAATAAGGCAAGTAGAGCAAAACCGCCTGATACCCTTTGATTGACTGTGAGATTCATGAAATTACTCCAATATATTTTGTATCAATACTTTTATTATTTCCATATAAAAAATTCAATCCTTTTGCTCATCTTAGTATCGGCTGAAATAGTAAATCTTGAAGTAAAATTGATAGAATAAAGGGACTTTTTGTCTTTACCCGGTACTTTAAAGCTACAATAATTGATTTCAGCAGAAAATAGATGAGGTAGTTGTAATAACCTGTCCATTGATTGTAGGATCATATTCAGGCTTCTTCCAATGCATTTACAGGTTTATTCATGCAGTTATTTTCAGAATTAAAGAAGATTTTCCTGGAGCAACAGTCCGGGTTGGATCTGATCACCCCACAACTGGCAACTACGGTTTTATTAATTGAAATAATGCGTGTTGATGGTGAGCTAAAAGAACAGGAAAAACATTACCTCTATGTTTTTTTGGAAAAAGAATATCTATTGTCAAAACAAGAGGTTAAAGAGTTAATCCAACTTGCAGATTCCCATCTGGAACAGTCAACAGACTATCATCAGTTTACTCATGCTTTAAATCAGCAGTTAACTATCCCGGATAAAATCAAGCTGGTGGCAAGTTTGTGGGAAATGGCAAATGCTGATGCTCATGTCGATGCACATGAAGAGCACGTCATTAGAAAACTGGCTGATTTATTGCATTTAAGGCATTCAGAATTTATTCAGGCCAAGAATCAAGCATTCGGAAGATAACGTGATGAATGCTGAGTGTTGATGGCATTGGCTGCATGATTTTATCGGCGACTTAATACATATTTTTCTCTTTTAACCTGTCGAGGTGAAAAGCCTCTTTCAGTAAGTAGCTTGTAGGCATTATCGATCATGTTCGGATTTCCACAGAGGTAGACCAATGAATTTTCCGGGTTAGGGGCAAGGGCTTCAAGGCGATGTTGTACATAACCGGAATATTCATCCTGTTTTAGGTCAAGATCCGCACTCCGGCTATAACAAAGATTAAATTGAAACCTGGGATGCTCAGTAGCAAACTGTCTGAAATCACTGGCAAAAAGTGCTTCATCAGGGTTCTTCACCCCTAAAATAAGTTCGATGTCTAATTCAGCACCTGCATCAACCAGAGAAGCGAGCTGTGGCAACATGGTTCGAAAAGGTGCAACTCCGGTACTGGTTGCAACCAGAAAGAGTCGATCAGGTAGATCATCTGCAAGGGTCAGCGCACCATACGGTCCTGAAATTTCAACAGTTGTACCAATATCAGCGTGTAGAAAGAACTGACTGGCGAGACCATCGTCAAGTATAGTTAATACGATTTCAATATCGGAAACCTGATTAGTTGAATCCTGTAAGCTGGCGATACTGTAACTGCGCCTCAGTAAAGTGGATGGATCAGCAGGATCGGGCAGGTGCACGGAAATGAATTGTCCACGGGTATAACTGAATTCATAACCCTGGTTAAATTTCAGCTTTATTTCACGTATCGTTGGTGTGATCCACTCATTAGCGACGATAGTTGCACTCGGGTTTTTATTTGACATGGTATTTTTCAGTCATTTCTTATGTCACCGAGTATAAAAATCTCAGCCGCCATTGTCACGAGTTAATATGAATAAAATGTGGTTATTTGGTACTCACACGAAATAAAGAATGTTGACTGGCGATATATTTTTGTTCAAAGCGTGATATTGCCGTTCTCGGGTGATATTCTGAAAGTTGACCGGTTATTCCATAAAGGGAAAGGGCCAGATTAAATTCTTTAGCATAGATTAGCCAGTTAGTACGTAGTTCCAGAGTTTTACAAAGTTTTAATATTATGGGGAATATTGGATGCCCATGCCATCTTCTGAGTAGATGTTTTTGCTTTGGCCAGGGATTCGGGTACAGAAAAAACTGTTTAACAGGGTGCCAGTCGGCTTCTTCCGCTAAAAGCCAGAATTCTTCCATTCTGGCCTGTAAATAAAATAAATTACTTTGCTGAGCTAAATATTGGCCTGATTCTCTTAGCCGGTGAGAAGATTGATCAATGCCAATAACCAACTTATCCGGATGTTTCTGAGCAAGGATAAAACTACTCAGTCCTGTTCCACAGCCGCTATCTATGATGAAAGGCCTGTCTAACTGCTGTTGCCAGTTCCAGGCAAGTTCAAATTGCTGTCGCTGACTATCACTAACAGGGCATTGAAAGTCTGATTCTAAATGCTTTAGCACGGTTTCTCTAAGGCGTGTATGGACATCAGGCTGGTTACTGTATACAGGTCTTGAATTACTTTTAACTGTTTTCTGAAAAATAGTCATTATGTACAAATTTCATGCATTGATTCAGCTTTGGTTCAGTTGACAGTGGTCAAAATGGCTATAACTATCTCAATAAGCGGTGATTATTATGAAAAAACTAACATTAAACAGACGCAACTTCCAACGAGAATTGTTCATGGGGCTGGTTTTAATGCTGATTTTGAGTTACGTATCGAATAGTACTGTACAGGCACAGTCCGTATCAAACAACCATGTTCTTGTTAAGTCCGGGCGTCCTGCTGTTACTTTAAAGGATGTTACTAATAAAGCAAAGGGTAAAAGTACTTACAGTAGCAATGTCACAAAGTTACAGTTGAAGTCGATTAATAATCATATACAAAAAGGTACAACTACGAGTAAGAGGAAAATACGAAAAGCAACGCCGTTGTCTTCAACAAATGCATTCGGATTTAGTGTTTATGATGCTTCAGTAACTCTTATAATGGATAATGACGCTGATGGATATTACAGTGAATTTGAGTTGAATTTTGATGTAGATTATGACAATGGAACAGCAAATGTTTATGCTGATATTTATTATCGAACTGCTGGTGGGGACTGGTTGTGGTTTTATACTACAAATGATTTTCAGGTAAGTGGCAATTCATCATCGGATAGTTATTCGGTTATTAGTAATCTGTCCTCGGATTTTCCAAGCGATGGTTATGATTTTCTTATTGATATCTATGAATCAGGTGTTCCCGGTATTGTAGTGACTTATTCTTCAGTTGATGACTTTGATTTAAGTAATGTTTTGTTAGAAGATAATGGTTATGATTCTGCAGTTAATAATGCCTTATCATTACAGACTCTTTCTCTTAATCTTATAGATGATTTCGATTTTGATGGATTCTATACAGGATTTAACCTTTTAATTGATCTGGATAATCAATCTTTTGACCGAAATTTATACGCCATATTATATTCCAGAGATTCTGTTAGTGGCTGGTATAAGGAACATACAACACAGACGGTATTGGTAAATTTGAATGAAACGGTTGAATTTAGTATTGATGGTTTGTGGAATACAGGTTATGAAACTGATTATTACGACTTTCTGGTTGAAATTGTTGATGCAGATACTGGTGAAGTAGTGGTAGATTTTGGGCCTGAATATCAGACATTATCAGCAAGAAAGCTGGAGTCTGCTAATTGGGATCAAGCTGCAGATGTGGTGGTTGTAGAAAGTTATTCTGCCGGTAGCATGGGATGGGTGTTTTATTTAAGTATAGTTCTGTTAGCTATTATTCGAGTATACCCGAACAGAACATGGAAGCGTTCTGGCAATTAATAAAATAAAGTTAATAGCGATAAAAAAGGCCATTAATGGTCTTTTTTATTGTCAGAGGGTTGTACTTGATGAATATAGTAATTAGTCATATCAGTAATTTCAGCTATATATTTTATGGAGCGGATCCGTTTTAAAAAATTATCTGAATCAATCTTTGAATTTAATCTTATCTCATGAATTTCATCTGAAATTTCATTTTCCTGATATGGGACAACGGGATTAAATGTGATTTTCATAATGAAATGATATTCTTTGGATAATGTATTGAAAAGATCATGATTTTCAGAATAATTGAGTGGGTTAATGTTGGTACAGAGTAGAGGTTTTATTTTGCCAGACGATTTTTTTTCAAGTGCGACTATCAGGCAAGGTTGGATATTACTATGTTTACTGGTTTCTAATAGCAGTTCTTTAATAGAGTTCCAGACCGAACCAGAAAATATTGATTGCAGGTTAATATGCTCGTCTGATTTAAAGAACTGTAAAAAAGAAGATGGGAATTCATCATGAGCAATAGAATCTATGCCAGTATTTTTATTCTTGTGTGTTATAAATACCGGTGTGGAGCATAGGTTGTGTGTCAATAAACGCTCAAAAAGGTGTGATCGAATCATCATCAAATGATCACTGGAACATATAGTCAGTTTATGGCTGTTGCTTTCAATGATTTTTCTAAAAAACAATGAGGCCTCATGTAATATAAAACGATGATCACGATTAAAACAGGCACTTTTTTTATCATCAGAAAGATAGGTTAATCGATAATGTTGATTTAAAAGATGCTCTTTGGGAAATTTATCTTGTAAACTGGTAAAAGAAATATCAATTTCATCTCTTATTTCTGCATCTAATTCATAATCAAGTTTTACTTTTATACCATTTGGTGAAAAATCTATAGAATGTCCCGGAATTTTTTTGCCTTCATAATTAATAGAAACAGCAGTTGTCAATTGATAACGATTTTCTGATCGATGTATTTTGTCTGCAGTTTTTATCTGTTCAACATTAAAGTCTTCCAGTTCTTTAAGGTGATAGTAATTCATGAAATTTTTATTGTTGGTATTGGCTCTGTATTTATGAGTTTTACTGTTGCCGTCAGGTGATGAAGACTGGTCATAAATCAAGGATAATAATCCAGTGAGAAAAATATCTTCAATTTCATTGAACAGTGACTCGGATTCGGTATTTGACAGACTGTCAATATCTAGAGATTGATCGATCTTAGGTATAGTTGCCGGCCTGAGTTTTAATTCCCATACTTTAAACGTATGATGCTTTTGTGCTTCATTAATAAATTGTGTTAGTTTTTTTGAACGCTCTTTACCTGTGTCGAAGGCAATGAAATACTCATCGTTTATGTCGGAGAAAGCATAAATGATGACAATTTTAGGCGTATTTAAGGTTGATTTGTTATAGTTTGAAATTAATGACAGGTAAATTTTCTCAAGGGGAATCTTCTGTGTTAAAAATGATAAATAGCTTGATTGAGGAAGAAAAATATTTTCTTCGTGAGATATTAGCGAGTCCAGTGCCCTGTTTGTAAGAGTGTATTTTAATAAAGGCGAGCCAGAATTTCTTATGAAAAAAAGTGGGATCTGTAGAGTGCTCTGCGCGTATATTTTTTCATAAACCTGAGATAATACAGCAGATTTGAAATCTTCAAGATCAATTTTGTAACGTCGTTTATGTGTTTGAATGAAGCTGGAAAGAGCATGTGAAAAATTATCATTATCGGATTCATAAATCCTTTCAAGGCGATAGACAAAATCATCATCATCATAGAAATCTATCACCCGGTAAGTTATCATTTCCTCTGCTATAGCAGTTCGTTTACTTAAATCGTCAAACAGAATTTTTACAACATCATCTCTATCGATGGACAGTTCATTTTTCGATTTAATGCGTATGCCTGAGATAGAGATATCGATAGTTTTGGCGTGGTATTCTGCTTTCACATTTTCTCTATCATCTGTCCGTTGAACAAGGACGGTAATATTACTGACATAGTTCATACGGATTTCATGCTGATGTAAATGATAGCCAAAAGGTACAATTTTGATATCTTGTGGGTGAGGAATAGCTGTTGACTTATCATTTTTCATGTTGCCGGAGGCAGCAGATGATTCCTTATTGGGGGGCGGAGAGTTTTGAATGTTCTCAATTTCTGCAGCCGTTGTTGCAGCTTGAACAGTCCTTTTCGGTAACCCTGTTGTTAACGCCCTGTAGATGGCTTCGGAGTAGATACCTTTATTCCGGTGAACTAATTCCTCAAATAATTCAATATCGTCAGCATCCAGATAGTGTGTTATTTTGTTATGCTCATATGCGTAACAGAGTTCTTTTGTTCTATTTCGATTATCAATAACTTTATTACAGGGTTGAGCCAGACGATTGGCTTCCATCTTCCTTAAAAATCGGGCACTGGGCGACCCTGGTTTAACAATTTCTGTAGCCAGTGCTTTATTTTTACCACCTTTTTGGCTTGTATAGTGAACCAGAGTAATCGGTTTAGTTTTTTTTCCCTTTACCATAGTGCGGTTATGTTCTTTTTTATTGTTGATTGAAAATAGTAGATAATATTGTTGTTACCTTACCATAAATCGGCTATTCGTAGAGATTCTTAAGGATTCAGGTTATTAATAGCGAGGTGATAGACAATTTCTGTTTCCCATTGATTATGGGTATATACCCGTGTATCTTCAAGTAGAACGGGTATCTACATAAATTGTTACTATTTGTTAATAGAAACTTCAGATATTACTTGAGTCAAGGTAAGTGATTTATTTACATTGGTGCCTCAATATCCTGGCACAATAAATCTGTTTTTATTGAGATTCAAATTTTCCTTTGAGGCTTTTATGTTTAAACAATTAATGATTAAGATATCAACTATGGCCGAAGTTTTATTTCTCGGTCTATTCATTTTTCTAAATACTGCACCGCTTAAGGCCAACCCTTTTAATGCCTCGACCTTGAAACAGGCAGAGGCGTTACGAGATATTGCTCTTAAGGATAAGACGGGTTATTTAATAACGGAATCGTTAACTACTGAAGTGGGTCCCAGATTGGCTGGTTCCAGGGGTAATGAGCTGGCTATTGATTGGGCTCAACAAAAACTGAAATCTTTAGGCTTTAAAAATATCCATCTTGAGCCAGTGAGCTATCCTACCTGGATCCGGCATTCTGAAACAGTGGCTATAGTTTCACCCTTCCCGCAAAAATTGCTGGTGACTGCGTTAGGTTTTAGTGTGGGTACCGGTAAAAAGGGATTAACGGGAACCATTGTACAATTTGACAGTTTACCCGATCTCGAAAGTGCTGATGCGGATTCAGTTCAGGGTAAAATTGTCTTTATCAGTGAACGAATGAAACGATTCAGAGATGGTAGAGGTTATGGTAAGACGGTTCGAGCCAGGAGTATAGGGGCCAGTATAGCCGCTGAAAAGGGTGCTATCGCATTAGTCATCCGTTCTGTAGGAACAGATAATAATCGTACTCCTCATACTGGTGTGATGCATTATAAGCAAGGTATTAAGAAAATACCGGCAGCGGCACTCTCTAACCCGGATGCTGATTTATTGCTACATGAACTTGAAAGGAATAAACCGGTTGAATTATTCCTGAAACTGGATGTGGAACAGGAGCCGCAAAAAACGTCCTATAATGTCATTGGTGAAATCCCCGGCAGTTCTAAAGCCGATGAAATAGTGGCCATTGGTGGTCATCTGGACTCCTGGGATCTGGGCACGGGCGCTATTGATGATGCTTCGGGCGTGGGTATTACTACTGCGGCGGCTTATTTAATAGGGCAGTTGCCTGAAGCACCCGCGAGAACTATTCGTGTAGTGTTATTTGCTAATGAAGAAACGGGACTTTGGGGTGGAAAAGCCTACGCTAAAGCTCATGTATCTGAAATCAGCAAGCAGATTATCGCAGGTGAATCTGATTTTGGTGCAGGCCCGGTTTATCAGTTAGATGCCAATGTAAAGCCTGAAGCCTGGCCAGCTATAGTGTCTATGGCTAAAATATTACAACCCCTGGGAATAACCCTGGGCGAAAAAAAGGCAGAAGGCGGCCCGGACTTTTCTCCTTTTCATGCACAGGGTCTGGCGGTTTTTGATCTGAAGCAGGATGGCACCCACTATTTCGACT
>DRNA01000084.1 GCA_011322365.1 Aeromonadales bacterium
AACTTTCTCTTATAATCCTTTTTAATACATTTCTCTGGATAGCCAGGCGAGCGACTTTTTTTGCAACAGCCAGGCCTAACCTTGGTTTGCCGTTTTCTTTTTTAAAAAATAACACAAGAAAACAATTATCTGATACTTTTTGAGATTGATTAAAAACAGTTTTATAGTCTTGTTTAGAAAGAAGGCGGCATGATTTATCGAAGTTGTACCTTTCATTTGCGTACTCTTCGACCATCATAACCGCCTTTATTCTTCTTTCCAGGTGAAAAGGAAAGAATTAATTCCAAGCTTGTTGTATTTACGCCGAAAGAACTTTTCGTCCTTTTGCTCGACGGTTAGCAATAATTTTACGACCGTTTTTTGTGGCCATGCGTGCACGAAAACCGTGTGAACGTTTTCTTTTTAGTACACTGGGTTGAAAGGTTCTTTTCATAATGGTGTTCTCAGTAGCGCTATTTACATTTTACCAATTCGTTTAATCTGTTGTTATCCAACAGATATCACTGTTTTCAGAGTATAAAACACTCCAAAACAGAGAGCGCAATATTATGGGGCTTTTAATCAAAATGTCAACTGTTTTTATGCACTAAAGCAAAGCGTTAGTAATTGTATGTCTGTTTTTTTGTGGATAACCTTTTTTAGTAATTCATGCAGATTTCTTGGTTTTATTTGTTTATTTTATCTTATATTAGAAAAATGGTTGTTTTTTACATGTTATTTTACATAATTACAGTACAATCACCTATAATAATATATATTATATATTTAATATAGTTATTATTATAGGTGCTGTGAAAGACAGGCATAACTATAGTAACACATTGAATATTATATGAATAACAAGGTTATTAACATAGTGGTTAAACATTTGATAAATTGTGCGTAGTTTCAATTGTCTTTTTATTACACAATAAACATACATTCTTTATACACCTTATAACCAGAGTAGTTAACTCAATGTTTTTTGTTGCAAAGTTGTGTTTTTTCTTTATTTTGTTTCAGAATGCCAAATTTCTAACAGCTTTTTTATATCAAAATATTTTTTTAGTTGTGGAAAACTCTGGATCATTATATTTCACTCAGGTAAACTCGTAATCTTATTATAAGAATATCATTCAACTGGGGCTTTTTTTTAATGTCTGCACTTTCTATAGATAAAATTTGGGACAAGTGTGGCAGAAGGCTTCAGGATGAATTAAGTCCACAACACTTTAATACCTGGATAAAACCACTAAAATTACAAACATCTTCAGATGATACAATTGTTTTACTCGCGCCTAATGGCTTTGTTGTTGATTGGGTAAAGGAAAAATACCTTGAACGTATCAATCAACTGGTAATGGAATTTGCTCAAAACAATACTTTTAACACACGTGTTGAAGTCGGAAGCCAGATACCGTTAACTACAGAGAAGCGATTTGCCAGTGTTAAAGATCATACTTCGAACGTTAATATTAATTTACATAACAATCGTATTAATGATTTGGAGCATAAATCAAATCTGAATAAAGATTTTGTTTTTGATAAATTTGTTGAAGGAAAAGCGAATCAGATGGCTCGCGCTGCAGCTTTTCAGGTATCAGAAAACCCGGGTAGTGCTTACAATCCTTTTTGTCTATACGGTGGCGTAGGTTTAGGAAAAACCCATCTGATGCAAGCTGTAGGAAATGCTGTTTTATTAAAAAAACCTTCAGCTAAAGTCGTTTATCTACATTCAGAACGTTTTGTAGCTGATATGGTAAAAGCGCTAAAAACGAATTCTATAGAAACATTTAAAAGCTACTATCGCTCTCTGGATGTGTTACTTATTGATGATATTCAATTTTTTGCAAAAAAAACCGTTTCTCAGGAAGAGTTTTTTCATACGTTTAACGCCCTTTTAGAAGGTAATCAACAAGTTATATTAACCTGTGATCGCTATCCAAAGGAAGTTGACGGCTTGGAAGATCGTTTAAAGTCTCGTTTTGGTTGGGGATTAACGCAATGTATTGATCCTCCGGAACTGGAAATGCGAGTGGCTATTTTACTTAGCAAAGCAGAACAGGTAGGGGTGCGATTGCAACCCGAAGTCGCTTTCTTTATTGCTAAAAAAATCCGCTCTAATGTTCGCGAACTCGAAGGCGCTTTAAAAAGAGTTATAGCCAATGCCAATTTTACAGGCCGCTCTATAACGCTTGATTTTGTTCGAGAAGCATTAAGAGATCTGTTGGCGGCCCAGGATAAATTAATTAGTACGGATAATATTCAGAAAACTGTCGCGGATTATTATAAAATAAAGGTGGCGGATCTACTTTCAAAGCGTCGATCACGCTCAGTAGCGAGGCCCAGGCAAATGGCTATGGCTTTATCCAAGGAATTAACAAACCACAGTTTGCCGGAAATTGGTAATGCTTTTGGTGGAAAAGATCATACAACAGTATTACATGCCTGTAGAAAAATTGCCGAGCTTAGAGAAATTGATAGAGATATTGATCAAGATTATTCAAATTTATTAAGAACTCTCTCTAGCTAGCTAGCGAGTTTTAAGGAGACAATGATGAAGTTTTCCATTGAAAGAGAATCGCTGGTTGATGCTCTACAATTAGTCGCCGGAGCGGTAGAAAAACGACAAACATTACCCGTTTTATCCAACGTGCTATTGGAAGTTACAGATAACACTATGAGATTAACGGGAACGGATCTGGAAGTCGAGTTGTCGGTCAGCTTAAATTTACCACAGGTCGAGGAAGAAGGAAGTATAACTTTACCCGCGCGAAAATTCCTGGATATTGTTAAAAGCTTACCCAATGACAAACCAATTAAACTCACCTTGAATGAATCAAGGGTTGTTATTCAATCCGGGCGATCAAGATTCACTTTATCAACGTTACCAGCAGCTGATTTTCCTCATGTAGACGAAGGTGTTGGTACCATGAGTTTTTCTCTTCCCTGTAGTGTTCTCGCAGATATGATAGACAGAACACATTTTGCTATGGCTCAACAGGACGTCCGTTATTACCTCAATGGTATGTATTTTGAAATAGAAAACAAAATATTGAAAACAGTTGCTACAGATGGACATAGACTGGCAATGACAGAATATGACGAATTACCCGCTGATATAGAAGCCAGTGTTATAATTCCCCGTAAAGGTATGCTGGAACTGGGACGTTTAGTCTCGGGTCGAGCGGATGAGGTGAATATAACTTTAGGTAACAATCATCTTAAAGCGACCGTTGATAATACACGGTTTACCTCAAAACTTGTAGATGGAAAGTTCCCTGACTACGAAAGAGTTGTACCAAGAAATAGCGACAAAACTATTGTTGTTGATAGAGCAAAATTTAAAGAAGGGCTTCAGCGGGCCGCCATCTTAAGTAATGAGAAATTTAAAGGTGTGAGACTGGTTATCGATAATGAAGGAATTACACTGTTTTCCAACAATCCTGAACAGGAAGAAGCGGAAGTTCATATTAGTGCAGAGGTTGCTGGTGACACATTGGAAATAGGCTTTAATGTTCAATACCTTCAAGATGTGGTGAACAGTTGTCGAGTAGAAAAAATTCAATTACAACTTGGTGATGTTAACAGTAGTTGTTTAATCCAGGAAGTAGAAGGCTCTAAAGCGCTCTATGTTATTATGCCGATGAGATTATAGGCCGGTATTGATATCTGATTATAATGACCTGGAAACGAATAAAAAGTGAAGGCATAAGAAATCTTGCTCCCTTAGAATTACTCCCTGGCAAAAAAACCAGTTTTTTTACAGGAGAAAATGGTGCAGGAAAAACCAGTATTTTAGAAGCGGTTTGTTTATTGTCCACAGGTAGAAGTTTTCGCAACTCTCAAAACATTAATTTTATCAACGAAGATCAACCTTTTGGCTATTCTTACGGCGAATGGAAAGATGACGCCAACAGTATACAGAAGTTTGGTGTTCGACGAAGAAGGGATAAAAATATAGAGATCCATAAAAATGGTGAAAAACAACGTAACCTTGAACAAATAAATAACTGTTTGGCATTAAAAGTAATCACCCCGGACGTCTTTTCTTCATTGTCTGGAACATCTCAACAAAGAAGAAATCTTATAGATTGGTCATTGTTTCACGTGGAACATTCTTTTAGACAACAAAGAATGTTATATAATCGGCTTTTAAAACAACGCAATGCCATATTGCGGCGTTATAAATCCACACCTACAGACTTAAAAGAAACAACACAGGAGCTGTTGTATTGGGATAAAGAAATGTCAAAACAAGGATCTTCTTTAGAAAACCAAAGAAAGAGAAATGTTCAACAATTACAAGAGGGAATTGATCATTTAGCGGCCTGGCCTGGAACCTGGCCCCATAAAAAACAAATTAAAGTTAAATACTTGCGAGGATGGCCAGCTGAAAAAAAACTGGAAGACCATTTAAAAGAGAGTTTTCACAAAGATTTAAAAAGGGGATTTACACAATATGGGCCACATAGGTTTGATATTAATTTGTATTTGGGTAAAGCAAAGGTAACCGATGTGTTTTCAAGGGGAGAGTTAAAAACCCTTGCCGTAGCCTGTCAGATTATCCAGATAAAACAGTTAATTGACAAAGGAATGGCGGTGGTGGTTTTAATTGATGATCTGTTTGCTGAGCTGGATTATGATCATGCAAGTTGGTGTCTTGAGCAAATCCACAGCCTCAACAAAGTACAAAGTTTTATTACAGGTGTTTCGATTCCCGAAGAGATTAAAGCGCAATATTCTCTCAAAGGAATGCGGTGGTTTCACGTGGAACATGGTAAAATACACAACAGTAAATAACGGTTAATTATTTAGGATAAGTAAAAATGTCAGATGAACAGAATTATGACTCTAGCAGCATAAAAGTACTTAAAGGTCTGGATGCAGTAAGGAAGAGGCCAGGTATGTACATAGGGGACACGGACGATGGGACAGGGTTACATCACATGGTTTTTGAGGTGGTGGACAATTCAATTGATGAAGCTTTGGCTGGACATTGTTCTACCATCATAATCAAAATTCATGCGGACAACTCTGTTTCTGTTTCTGATAATGGCAGAGGAATTCCTGTAGAAATTCACGAGGAAGAAGGCGTATCTGCAGCCGAAGTAATTATGACTGTGCTTCATGCTGGAGGCAAGTTTGATGACAATTCATATAAGGTTTCGGGTGGTTTGCATGGGGTTGGTGTCTCCGTTGTGAACGCGCTTTCTCATAAGTTGCTACTTACTATCCGCAGAGCTGGCAAAATATATGAGCAGGAATATATTAATGGGGAGCCAACAGCGGCTATTGCAGTAGCGGGAGAATCGGAAAAAACAGGAACAGAAATCAGGTTTTACCCAAGTGAAGAAACGTTTACAGACATTAATTTTCATTATGAAATATTAGCCAAGCGTTTGAGAGAGCTGTCTTTTCTTAATTCAGGAGTGGGTATTCACTTACTTGATGAAAGAACAGGGAAGGAAGAGATGTTTAAATATGAAGGAGGAATAAGTGCTTTTGTTGAATACCTCAACCGTGCAAAAAACCCGATTCACGACATGATTTTACACTTTGTAGAACCAAGAGATGATGGCACCACAGTAGAAGTGGCGCTTCAATGGAATGATTCTTTTCAGGAAAACATCTTTTGTTTCACTAATAACATACCCCAGAGGGATGGCGGGGCTCACTTGTCTGGATTCAGAGCTGCATTAACAAGAACATTAAACAACTACATCGAAAAAGAGGGTTTTAATAATAAAGCCAAAGTAAACACTACTGGAGATGATGCCAGAGAGGGGTTAACAGCGGTGGTTTCGGTTAAAGTTCCCGACCCCAAGTTTTCTTCACAAACCAAGGACAAATTAGTTTCATCCGAAGTAAAAACACATGTAGAACAATCGGTTAGCGAAAAGTTGCTGGATTTTCTTATGGAAAATCCTCAGCAGGCAAAAATGGTTGTTACTAAAATGGTTGATGCTGCTCGAGCTCGAGAAGCTGCAAGAAAGGCTCGTGAAATGACGAGGAGAAAAAGCGCCCTTGATATAGCGGGTCTTCCTGGAAAGCTTGCTGATTGTCAGGAAAAAGACCCGGCGTTGTCCGAGCTCTTTATTGTGGAGGGTGATTCTGCAGGTGGTTCAGCAAAACAGGGTAGAAATCGGAAAAACCAGGCAATTTTACCGTTAAAAGGAAAAATATTAAATGTGGAAAAAGCCAGGTTTGACAAAATGCTATCTTCTCAGGAGGTTGGCACTTTAATCACCGCGCTCGGGTGTGGCATTGGCAGAGAAGAGTTTGATGTAGAAAAGACACGTTACCACAAAATCATCATTATGACGGATGCTGATGTGGATGGCGCTCACATACGAACGTTGCTTTTAACTTTCTTTTACCGACAGGTAACCCCGTTGTTGGAAAATGGTTACATTTATATTGCACAACCACCATTGTATAAAGTAAAAAAAGGAAAGCAGGAACAATATCTTAAAGACGAACAGGCATTAGATGAGCATTTGATGGCCATAGCCTTAGATGGTACCGATTTTTATCCAGGTGAAGGGCAGCCGCCAATTTCAGGAATAGCCTTGGAGAACCTGACAAAAGAATACAAAAAAGCAGAAGAAATAATACAACGATTAAAACAAATATATCCTGTTAAAGCTCTTAAGCAATTGATTTTTTTAAGAAAACTAACAGAGGACGACCTTAAAAACCAGCAAGCCGTACAAAAATGGATTGATGATTTGAACACCCTTTTCTCCAGTAACAATGGTGGTGACGATGGTCAAACTTTTGTTGCCTCTATACAAAAAGATGAGGAAAGAGGGATTTTTCTGGTCAACATCGCATTACTTAAACATGGAGTTACCAGTAGCTCCCTGCTAAATAGACAGTTCTTCATCAGTGATGAGTACCGACAACTCACAAAATTTGGCGAAATAATGAAAGATCTCGTTCAGCCTGGAGCTAAAGTTGTCAAAGGTGAAAAAGAAACATTTGTTAATAGTTTTGAAGAAGCCCTGGAAGGTTTGTTGATTCAGGCGAGAAAAGGACAGGCTATTCAACGGTACAAAGGTCTGGGTGAAATGAACCCGGATCAACTTTGGGAAACAACCATGGACCCGGAAACTCGCAGAATGCTACAGGTTACCATTGAAGACGCTATTAGTGCAGATCAATTATTTACTACTTTGATGGGTGATGAAGTTGAACCCAGAAGAAACTTTATTGAATCAAACGCGATGTCTGTTTCAAATCTGGATGTATAATATAAATATTTGTTGGCGCTAACTAACACTAAAATCAGGATGAATAGAGAATAGTAATGTCAGATACAATAAAAATAGCGACCCGAAAAAGCCCGTTAGCGTTATGGCAGGCAAACTATGTGGCCGAAAAGTTAAAACAATATCACCCGACACTTACTATTGAGCTGGTTACAATGACCACGAAAGGTGACAAAATACTGGATGCTCCTTTAGCGAAGATTGGTGGTAAGGGGCTTTTTGTTAAGGAATTGGAAGTGGCAATGCTTTCAAAAGAAGCGGATATTGCTGTTCATTCAATGAAAGATGTTCCTATGTTTTTTCCAGAGGGACTTGTCTTGCACACCATTTGTCCCAGAGAGCAACCCTTTGACGCCTTTGTTTCTAATCATTTTAAAACAATCAAAGAGTTACCTGCGGGAGCTGTAGTTGGTACATCCAGTCTACGACGAAAAAGTCAGCTAAAAGCGCTGAGGCCTGATTTGTTGATCCGAGATTTGCGAGGAAATGTTGGAACAAGGCTGGCAAAGTTAGATGCTGGTGAATACGATGCTATTATACTAGCTGCAGCAGGTTTGATCCGTCTGGATAAAGAGCACCGTATTGCCGAAATTATTGCATCGGAAATAATTTTACCTGCTGTTGGGCAGGGAGCAGTTGGTATTGAATGTAGAGAAGATGATGTAAACATACAAAATTTACTGAAACCGCTACATTGTGAGAAAACGGCCTGTCGAGTTTATGCAGAAAGAGCTATGAATGAACGCCTGAATGGTGGCTGTCAGGTTCCGATTGCTGGTTTTGCAGTTTTAGAAGGAAATCAATTGAAGTTACAAGGTCTTGTGGCGTCAGAGAATGGTGATGAAATTATAAAAAAACAACAAACCGGTTGTGTTGATCAGTACAGGGAAATTGGTTTGAATGTAGCTGAAAAACTGTTAGATGCGGGAGCAAACAGAATTTTAGATCAGATATATAAAGGTTTGGATGAATGAGGGGGTTGTTAGCAACAAGACAACCAGAAGATAATGAAGTTTTAACTAAAGCCCTGGAAGCATGGGGATGGCAAGTCGTAAACTGGCCCGCACTGGTAATAAAAACGACAACAGTGGAAGTTAGTAACGAAAGCGTCAGGTCTGTTGATATAGTTATTTTTACCAGTAAAAATAGTGTAAGTGCACAATTGTTAAAACGCATTAATATAGAAAATAAAACAGTAATATGTGTTGGACCTACTACAGCAGAAAAGTTATTCAACCAGACAGGGATAAAGGCAGCTACTCCTGCCACAACGACAACAGAAGGTCTTTTGAGTTCAAAGTTGCTGGAAGTTAGTAATAAAAAAATATTAATTATTAAAGGGAAAGGTGGAAGGAAATTATTAGAGGATGAATTAAGAAAAAGAAACAATGAAGTGTTTACATTGGATGTGTATAGCAGATTGGAAAACACACTTACAGACAGAGAAGCAGAAAAAATAAACAAATTGGAACCGGAGTATGTATTAGTTACCAGTGTAGAAGGTTTGTGTTCTTTAATAAAACAAATAGACGAAGGTAAATTAACAAAAAAATTATTGAGCAAACATTTGTTAAGTTTCTCAAACAGAATAAATGAGATTGCTATAAAAAAGGGTTTTGAAAAGGTTAGTACAGTTAATAAAATGAGTAATAAAGGTATAGTTGAAGCGCTGGTTAAATGACATGATAAAGAGTATAGAAAAACAAAATAAAGATGATGGTGTTAAAAAGAACATTCATTCTAAAAAAGCAAATAAAAAAAACAACAACTTTAACATTTTATCTGTTGTTCTGATTGTTATATTGATCCTGGTGGCTGGCTTGTTATATGTGTGGAAATTGCAAACAAACATAGAAACAAACATTAATGTCAAAATTAAAATTTTAGAAAAGAAAATAGAGGAAAGAGATAAAAAGATACAGAGCCAGGAAGATGAACAGCTAATAATGTTAACCCAACAACAACAAAATAAAAAAGAAAACCTTAAAACAGAAAAAACACTAAAAGAAAAATTAGAAATTTTGGAGAAAAAAATATTAGCTATACAACATAATGTAAATGAAGATCCGGTTGAAATTAAAGAAGAGATATTGATTAATGAAATTGAATTTCTGATCAGAGAAGCATCTGTTTATTATGCGTTAAACAAGAATCAAAACATAACAAAAAAATTGTTAACTCTTGCATTAGAACGAGTTAGGTTGATTCATCGGTCAGAAACAATTGATTTAACAGCGGCATTAAAAAAAGACCTGATGAATATAAACATCATTAATAGAGAAAACTTAAGTGAAATCTATGTGTCTTTAAACCTGGTGTTAACTGATGTTGAAAACTGGCCAGATAGAACCCTGTTAGTTCAGCAACCAACCGCTCCCCAGAAACAAAAAAATGATAAAAAAGAAACACTGGAAGCCAATTGGTTTTCCCATTTTAAAAAAAGCACAACAAAAGTATTAAATAAATGGTTTCAGGTTGTTCACCATGAAGAAAAAGTGTCTCCTTTGTTAATTTTTAACCAAAGTATATTTATTAAACGATCGTTGATATTAACTTTGCAGGAAGCTCAATGGGCGTTGTTGCAGAATAAAAAAGATTTGTTTGTAAATATTTTAACTGAAGCAAAAAAACAAATTAAAAAAGCTTTTAATCAACAGGACAAGAGAGTTAAAAGTGCATTATCGATTATAGATGACATTATAATTAAAATGTTGGACGTAAAACCTGCAGATAAACTAATATCAGAAAAAGCTATAAGGATCTTTTCTCAAAAGATAAAGGAACAGAGTCTACCATGAGAAAGTATTGGTGGTTAATTATTCTTTTTTTCCTGGGGCTGTTTTTGGGACCAAAGCTTAAACAGCTTGATGGTTTTGTTGTTTTTGCACTGGATAAAACTACGGCTCAAATTCCAATGTGGTTAGGAATAATCATAATTTTATTAATAATTGTTATTTTCCACATCCTGATTAACTTCATACAGAAAAGTGTTGGGGCTGTTTCACAGGCAAGAGCGTGGTCAGGGTCCAGAAAATGGAAAAAAGCAAGGACACTTACAATATCGGGCATGATCGCCTTTACGGAAGGACGTTGGGAGAAAGCAGAAAAACATATGCAGCTTGCCGCCAAAGAAGGCGATACAAAATTAATTAATTACCTTATTGCGGCTGAAGCAGCACAAAAGGTAGGGGATTTTGAAAAAAGAGCATTCTACCTGAAAAAGTGTAAGCAGGTTGCTCCTGATAAAGACTTTGCCATTGAACTGACTCAGGCAAGGTTGCAGCTCGAATCAAATCAATACGAGGAGGCTCAGTCCAGCTTGCGTCATTTGTTGGAAATGGAACCAGAAAACAATTATGTTCTAACTTTATACACAATAACAAGCGATAAACTTAAAAACTGGGATCAGGTTATTAATACCTATCACAAAATAAAGAAAAAGAATAAAGAGCTGGATGTGTTGTATATTAATGCAATAAACAACAACTTAATCCTGTTGAGTCAAAATAGTAAAAACACACAAATTGAACAAATCTGGAAAAATCTACCAGCAAAAATCAAAAAACAGCCGGAGCCGTTTAATTGTTATATACAGGCATTAATTAATGTAAATGAGCAGGAAAAAGCAGAAAAACTCTTAAAAAAACAACTAAAAACATCAGAAAATTTGGGAGCAATAAAATTATTTGCTTCTATTGAAAGCAAACAACCTGGAAAGCAACTGGATTTAATTGAATCAAAAATGTTACTTAGTAATAATAAAGCGGAAATTTTGGAAGTGCTGGTTGATCTGAGTATAAAATTAAAATTGTGGGGTAAGGCCAGACAGTTTATTGAACAAAGTCTGGAAATTGAATCGACAGCAGTAAAACAATTAAAGCTGGCTAAAGTGCTTAAGCAATTGGGTGAGTTGGAGCAGGCAAAAAAAATTAGAGATGGTTTGCTGGAAATATAAAGCAACGAAAAGGATAGTTAAGCGAAATTGGGAATATCGGCAGGATTGTTTCATATCCCATTTCAGGCTAGTTAATGTTTTGAAAGGGAGAAATATATGAAAAGGAATATCTTAATTAAAATCGTCATTTTTAGTATTCTATTAGCTGGTAGCAACCAGCTACATTCAAAAAGCAAGCATAAATCAAGAAAACAAATAGCTGTTTATTGTAAAAAAGCTAAAGCAAAAATAAAAAAACTGGAAATGCAGGCGAAAATAAAAAGCACACCACAAACACAACGATGTAAAAGAGCTTACAGTCAACTAAGGTATCAGAGCTGTCATATGAAAAAATACAAGGATAAGATATACAGGGCGGCTATACACTGTAAAAGAAGACACTAAGTGTTTAGAAATTATATTTCTCTAAATTTAACAGGAATAAATCTGGTTTTGTTGTTGGCTTCAGGTGTTTCATAGAGTGATTTTTTAAAGGTACAATAAACACAATCTTGCCAGAAAATGTGGTCTTCTTTCCACATACGAACACCATCAGTTTTATGACAGTTTGGGCAAATAGCACCCGCTATAAATTTCTTTAAAGGGTGTTCAGACATAAATAAAAGAATTCTTTAACGCTTCAAGTTCGTGATTTAAATCTAACCAGATATCTTCAAGTTTTTTAGATTCAACTGTATGGTTATGTTGTTCAGCAAGAAGGTTATTAAGTTGTAATTTGTTGTGGGATTCGTAGATACTGTTTTCTGAAAGTTGGTGTTCTATTTCTTTAATTTTCTGTTGATGGTAATCAAGCTGGGTTTCAATTTTTTGTATTTTGTTTGCAATGGGCGACAATTGTTGGCGTTGTAGTGCCTGTTGCTGTTTTTTTGAACGGATGTCGTTAACTCGGTTAATTTTCTTTTGTTTAGGCGTGTTATTTTGTGCCAACAACCATAATTTGTAATCGGCTAAATTCCCATTAAATTTGGATAAATTACGGTTGTGGACCAGATAAAATTCATCACAACAGGATTCTAAAAGTGTACGATCGTGAGAAACCAGAATAATAGAGCCAGTGAAATCTTGCAAAGCCTCAATTAAAGCCGTACGAGAATCAATATCCAGGTGGTTTGTCGGTTCATCAAGAAGTAGAAGGTTGGGTTTTTGCCAGATTAATAAAGCCAGCGCCAGTCGTGCTTTTTCTCCACCTGAAAAGAGTGATAATGGTTCGTTGACCCGATCACCTTTATAGCCATAACCACCTAGAAAATTGATGAGATCCTGCTCTTTTTGTTGGGGAGCAATTTTTTTCAGGTGCCAAAGGGCGCTTTCTGTGAGTGTTAGGGTGTCAATTTGATGTTGTGAAAAATAACCGATACAAAGCTTATTGGCCTGGTAGTATTCACCTTCAAAATAAGGGAGTTGCTGTGCCAGCGCTTTAATAAAGGTTGATTTTCCTTCCCCATTACGCCCTATAAGCCCAATACGTTCACCGGGAGAAAGGTTGAAAGTAATATCCTGCAGAATAGCACTATTATATCCTGCAGAAACCGACTTCCAATATAACATGGGGCTGGGTTGATGTTGGGGGTTGTAAAATTGAAACTGAATATTGGAATTTACTCGTGCAATAGAAATTGTTTCCAGTTTTTCCAACATTTTGATTCGACTTTGAGCCTGTTTTGCCTTGGTGGCTTTTGCTTTAAATCGTCGTATAAAGGATTCAAGGTGCTGTTTTTTCTTTTGTTGTTTATCGGCAAGGGATTGTTGTAATTCACGCTCAGCTGCATGCTGTATGACAAAGGATGAATAATTACCACGATAGAGGGTTAATTTTTGTTGAGTTAGATGAGCAATATGAGTGACTACAGCATCTAGAAAAGAAACATCATGAGAGACCAGTACCAGAGTGCCTTTGTATTGTTTAATCCAGTCTTCAAGCCAGAATACGGCGTCAAGGTCAAGATGATTGGTAGGCTCATCCAGTAATAAAATATCTGAAGGACACATTAAAGCTTTTGCTAAATTTAAGCGCATTTGCCAACCGCCTGAAAAACTGCCTACCTGTTGCTGCTGACTTTGTTCAGAAAAACCAAGACCGGTTAAAAGTTTAGCCGCGGTAACAGGAGCACTATAAGCTGAAATTGCATCAAGTTGAGCCAGAATTTGCGCAATTTTAAGGCCATCATTTTGTTGCTCTGCCTCTTTGAGATCGGATTCTAATGAGCGCAGCTTTGTATGGCCATCCATGACGAAATCAATAGCTTTTCGGTGACTATTAGAAAACTCCTGTTCTGCTGAAGAAATTACGATATTAGACGGAAAGGACAGATCACCGGAATCAATTTCTAATTGTCCGCTTAATACCTTTAATAACGATGTTTTTCCTGAACCGTTCTGGCCTAACAGTCCCACTTTATAACCCTGATGGACACGAAGGTTTGCATTTTGTAGGAGGGGCTTTCCCCCTTGTTGCAGACAAAGATTATGCAGAGTGAACATAGTGGGATTTATTTACTCTAAACAGGGAATAATAACCGGTCTTGTGATTAGTTATTATTCCCTGCTTGTTAAACATAAAAGGATGTCACCACCCTTTAATCTGAAAAGAACCGGTTTACTTGAAATCTTTAAGTGCCAGACCGGTAAGTAACGCCTGAAAATCATCTTCAGATTTTACTCCGGTGCCAACCAGTCTGTACTTTTCGTTGATAAGAAAATCAGGGACACCCGCAACTTTAAATTTACGAGCCAGTTGATCAGCTTGACGAATAGCATTTTCAACGTAGAAGCTTTTTACCTGTTTATCAAAGTCTTCAGCAGATGCACCGATAGAAACGAAAAAGGTTTTTAGATCGGCGATTGTAGCCGGAGGTTGTCTTTTCTCGTGAATTAGCTCAAAAAAAGGCTTAACCATTTTATCTTCAATTTTTAAAGCCTTAGCGGTGTAATAAGCTCGGGCAAATAAGGTCCATTGAGGGCGACCAAAGGAGACCGGAATTTTAATAAATTTAACATTATCCGGTTTACTGGTTAACCAACGACCAACCTGACCTTCTGCATTAAAACAATGTGGACAACCAAAAGAGAAAAATTCCATAACTACAGGTTTGTTAACTTTAGATTCGGGGAAGTCGACCTTGTAATTTGTGCCAGCAGTATAGAGTGGCATGGGTTCAGCAAACGGATCGGTTTGAGCAAAACTAGAAGCTGAAAGAAAAAGAATAGCTACAGAGCATAAATGAAAGAAGAAAGTTTTAACTTGCATAGGTTATATCCCGGAGTTTTAAAAACACAATAGCATCTATTGTAAGCATTTAAAGCTGAATGTCAGCTGAAATATTTCAAATTATGAAATATTTAACAGTTTAATCGATATTTATGGGGTTAATGACCATTTTTCACCGTAGCCACTGGACGCTTCTGAGATGGCATTACCATCTTTGGTAAAAGCAACGTCAAGTACCACGGCACCACTGGCTTTGGTTGAAAAGCGCTTTTTCACCTTGAACGCTTTTTTTAAAGTGCCTGTTTTGACTTGCCACAGCTTTAGATCTCTACCAGGTGAACCGGTTAACAATTGTTTATTGTCTGCTGAAAACCGAGCTGAACTGATAATCCATTCCCTCGATTTGAGTTTAAGCTTTGATACCATTTTTCCATTAGTCAGGTCCCAGATATACGCTTCTGCCTGTCGGGAAGCTGTAAATGCAAGTTTGCCATCACGGGAAAATTTTACATAATGAACTCGATTATTATGGGGCCAGAGATAGATTTGTTGTCCTGATTGGGTATCCCACAAAATGGCGGCATGATCATCACCACCACTTATGGCGTATTTTCCATTTGCAGAAAGATCAACTGAATTTATTCCAACCCAGGAAGGGGAAAGGGTCGGGTCTTGAATTCTTTTTCTCGCGTTTAGTATATGGCCAAGAAACTCAAGGCGTCGGCCAGTTTTGAGTGACATAAAAATAACTTTCCCCTCCGCAACACCAAGCAAAACATATCTGGCTTTTCGACTGACGGCTATGCTTCTGATAGGTGAGGGCGCCTTATAAAAACCCAGATTCTTTCCTGATAGGGTATCCCAGACGGCAAAATTAGTTAAGCTGGCGGTTACCGCACGCTGAGCATTGTAATCCATGGTTACGACCTGTACGGTATCGGTATCATTTTTACTATTGGGTGACATTCTCCAGTTAAAAAGACGAGCATTTTTATTCAGATCCCACCATCCGGTGGGCTCATTATAGCCACTGACCAGAGCAAAATTTCCATCATAACTTAAGGCAGCAGCGGAAGAACCGTTAGCGCTGTGTTGCCAGATAGCCAGAGGCTTTTCATCGGCACTACAGGCAACCAATAGAAAAGAGAGTAAGAACAGGGTGACAAATCGACTCAATGTTAAATCTCAAAGGGGTTTTTATTCTTATATGATGGATGATCTGCGCAAAGAGTCAAACTTTTAGCATAAAAAAGATAAAGATTCTGGTATCAGCTTCGGTGGTTGGGTAAACTATGGCGTACTTTTATTAGTGAGGATTATAAAATGAGCGTGATTAAGACCAGACTTTGGTTAGTAGCAGCTGTCACAGTGTCAATAATGACAGGTTGTCAGCAGGCAAAAGAAGAAGTTAAGGAAAAACCTTTAGATTTGAAAAATGAAGATGTACAGGCGGCCTACATTATCGGTGTGAATATGGGAAAAAACATTGGCCAGAATATTGATAGTTTTAAAGATATTGATATGAATATTTCCCGAGAAATTATTATTAAAGGTTTTGAAGATGGGTTAAAGGGTTCTGTAAAATTAACGGATGAACAGATAGCGACGGGGATTAAAGCTTTTGAGAAAAAAATAACCTCCAGGCTTGAAGCAAAATCCGCCAAAGAAGCTAAAGAATCATTAGATAAATCAAATGCATACCTTAAAGAAAACGGCGCCAAAGAAGGGGTAGTCACTACCGCAAGTGGTTTACAGTATAAAATTCTCAGACCGGGCACGGGAGCCAAACCTGGACCAAAAGATAAAGTTAAGGTGCACTACAAAGGTACATTGGTAGATGGTAAAAAGTTTGACAGCTCCTATGATCGAAAAACGCCAGCTACCTTTGGTGTAAGCGGTGTTATACCCGGCTGGACAGAAG
>DRNA01000085.1 GCA_011322365.1 Aeromonadales bacterium
TATTCAAATGGATTGATGACCGCTTTTAAAACCTTAATTTTATTATCCACCCTGGCCACCGTTCTGCCATATGTAACGTCAGCTCTTGCGGAACTTGTTTTACAGAAAAGGGATAGGATTCAAGGTGAAAAAACACGCTGGTATTTCTGGATGGTTGTATTGGGTGCCCTGATATTTTCAGTCTTTGCCATAGTGGGTTCTGGATTAATGGTTTCACTTCAGGGTACGGTTTTACTAATTATCGGCTTACCATTTTATTTTTATGAAAAGAACAAATATAAAATCAAAATGCCTGATCGCTAACAACACAAAAGCCCCGGTAAAGGGGCTTTTGATACTACAAGGTGGTGCTATCAGGATTCCACTACTTCTTCGGTTTCCTTGATAAAGAAGCTGATGATATAAACCACCAGACCAATAAAGAAGAATACCCCGGCTATTTCTCGCATCCAGTAAAATGCATGGAGTTTATCCTGTACTACCATAAAGGGTTCAGGATTTTGTGTATAGCGTTGGAACCATACCTGCAATACACCTGCACCGGTGAGGAAAAGGGTAATAAATACCATGGATACCGTCATTAGCCAGAATGACCACATTTCCCAGACCTGAGCAATGCGACTATTCGCGCCTGCTCGTCCTCTTAGAATGGGCATGGCATAGGAAATGATGGCTAAAACCACCATAACATAAGCACCGTAGAAAGCCATATGACCGTGAGCTGCAGTAATTTGCGTGCCATGAGTATAGTAGTTTACTGGTGCTAATGTGTGCATAAAACCCCAGACGCCAGCACCCAGGAATGCCATAACAGGTGTACCTAATGCCCATAAAGTAGCCGCTTTATTAGGATGTTCCCGGCGTCGGTTATTCACCATATTAAAGGCAAAAATCACCATCATAAAGAAGGGTAGTGGTTCCATGGCGGAAAAGACACTACCGATCCAGCCCCAGTATTTGGGTGTACCAATCCAGAAATAATGGTGACCTGTACCCAGAATACCGGTAATGAGTGCCAGAGCGATGATGAGATACAACCATTTCTCAATAACTTCTCTATCCACGCCGGTAACCTTAATCAATACGAAAGCCAGAATAGCAGCCAGAATCAGTTCCCAGACGCCTTCTACCCACAGATGCACTACCCACCACCAGAAATACTTATCCAGAATGAGGTTGGAAGGGTTGTAAAACGAGAACAGGAACATCAGTGCCAGACCTAGCAGGCCGGTAATTAATACCAGATTAATCACTGTCTTACGGCCTTTTAACACCGTCATACTGATATTCCACAGAAAGCCTAAAGCAACTACGACAATACCCAGTTTGGTAATGGTGGGTTGTTCCAGAAACTCTCGGCCCATGGTGGGAAAGAAATCATTACCGGTCATTTTAGCCAGGCTGGCATAGGGTACCAGCAGATAACCTAAAATAGTCAGCGCACCAGCTACCAGAAAAATCCAGAAAAGTGCCAATGCAAATTTGGGACTTTCCAGCTCGCGTTCGGCTTCTTCTGGAATAAGGTAATAGGCCGCACCCATAAAACCAAATAATAACCAGACAATTAACAGGTTGGTATGGACCATTCGTGCCACGTTAAACGGGATAGCCGGGAATAGAAAATCACCCCAGACATATTGTAACCCCATCACCAGGCCAAAAATTATTTGACCTACAAAAAGACCAATTGCCGCAATAAAATAGGGCTTGGCCACCATTTGAGATTGATATTTCATATTATTTTCTCCTTCCCAATTAGCCTTCAATATTGGGTGGCCAGTTATTGGTATCGACTTCACTTGTCCACTTTAAAAATGCAACCATGGCATCAAGTTCTTCATCGCTAAAATTAAATTGTGGCATTTGTCGTCGACCGGGAGCACCGGTAGGTTGGGATTTGATCCAGGCTTTGATAAATGCACCACCACGGCGTTTATAGACATTCCCCAGTTCAGGTGCAAAATAAGCCCCTTCACCAATAATGGTATGACATCCGACGCAGTTATTGACATCCCACAAATGTTTGCCTAAGGCGACCTGAGCAGTGAGATTTTCACGGTGGTCCTGTTTGGGCATACGATTTGTGGTGTCAACAGTTAAGCCGATAAACAATAAGATGAAGAATAAGCTTCCCCCAAAATAAATGTTTCTGGCCATGGACTTTGTAAAAGTCTCGCTCATGACTGACTCCTTCTTTCTTTGTTGAGAGTTGAGAGTTTTAATTAATTTAAACCACGCACACTGTAAGCAAAAACTGCAATCCATCCTTTGATCGAAATCAAGATAAGTTCAGAAGTTTCCCATGTCGCTAATATATTGATCTAAAACAATAGATTGAAAAATGATTCTAATGATTGATCCGTATCAAGGAATAAAAGGCCGAAAAAAGAGCTAATATCCCCAACGGGTATATTTCAAAATAAACTATCTAGAGGAATAGATGATGAAAACTAAATCAGTGTTGTTGTTATCAGCTCTGGCGATGTCAATTGGCGTGGCTTATGCTGACGGGGGTAAGAAGGTTTCAAAGCCTGAACATAAGTTTGAGGGTGCGTCTACAGAAGTATTGGATGTGAAGCGGGTGATTACACCGGGTGCACCTGATATGACTGAAGAAGAATTTGATGCCGGTCGGAAGATATTTTTTCAACGTTGTGCTGGTTGTCATGGCGTACTCAGAAAAGGAGCCACCGGTAAACCTTTGACGCCTGATATTACTCAGAAAAAGGGTACAGAGTACCTGAAAGCTTTTATTACCTATGGTTCACCAGCCGGTATGCCTAACTGGGGTACCTCTGGTGATTTAACCAAAAAAGAAATTGATATCATGGCACGCTACATTCAGCATGAGCCTCCAGTTCCACCCGAGTGGGGAATGAAGGAAATGAAGGATAGCTGGAAAGTGGTTGTACCGGTTGATAAACGTCCTAAAAAGAAAATGAACAATTACAACCTGAAAAACATCATGAGTGTCACACTGCGTGATGCAGGGCAGGTAGCACTGATTGATGGTGATACAAAAGATATCATCAACATAGTGGATACCGGTTATGCGGTACATATTTCTCGCCCATCTGCCAGTGGACGTTACATTTTTGTTATTGGCCGTGATGCTAAAGTTGACATGGTTGATTTATGGATGAAGAAACCAGATGTTGTCGCTGAAATCAAAATTGGTCTTGAGGCACGATCCATTGAAACCTCCAAGTATAAAGGCTATGAAGATAAGTATGCCATTGCCGGTGCTTACTGGCCGCCTCAATACGTGATTATGGATGGTGATAATTTGAAACCGCTGAAAATAGTCAGTACTCGTGGTTATACTGTGGATACACAGGAATATCATCCTGAGCCTCGTGTAGCAGCTATTGTAGCTTCTCATGAGCATCCTGATTTTATCGTCAATGTGAAAGAAACTGGCAAAATTCTGTTGGTGGATTATTCCGATATTGATAATCTTACTGTAACTACTGTCGGTGCAGCTAAATTCCTGCATGATGGCGGCTGGGATAGCACACAGCGCTATTTCTTAACTGCGGCTAATAAATCCAACAAGATTGCGGTGCTGGATTCTAAAACCCGTAAACTGGTGGCGTTAACTGAAGTAGGTAAGATTCCGCACCCCGGACGTGGAGCCAACTTTATCGATCCTAAATATGGTCATGTCTGGGCTACTGGACACCTGGGTGATGGCACTCTTGCCGTGTTAGGAACAGATCCCAAGCGCCATAAGAAAAATGCCTGGAAGGTAGTCAGAACATTGAAAAGTCAGGGTGGTGGTAACCTGTTTATCAAAACACATCCCAAGTCACATAACCTCTGGTTTGATAATGCATTGAACTCATCTGATGCGGTGTATCAGACAGTGGCAGTGTACGATATCAGGGATTTTGACAAAGGTTATGAAGTTTTACCTATCGCTAAATGGGCCGACCTCGGAAAAGGTCCCAAACGTGTAGTTCAACCTGAATACAATGCCAAAGGCGATGAAGTCTGGTTCTCAGTGTGGAATGGTAAAACTCAAGAGTCTGCGCTGGTTATTGTGGATGATAAAACCCGTAAATTGAAAAAGGTGATCAAAGATAAACGTTTAATTACACCTACTGGAAAGTTCAACGTTTACAACACCATGCACGATATATACTAAGCCGCTAGTCACGTCTTTAGTGTACAACAGGGGGTCTTCGGGCTCCCTTTTTTTATTGTGTTTGTATATGAAGTCAATCGATGCAACGGCTATGGGAATAAAAAAATAGCGTTTTATTTATAATCAAAACTAAAGTCCTGCATCTTCTGTAGACACCACGTCCCAGTGAATGTAGGAGTGGTCTTTAGACGCGATGGGTTTGGATAAAAAATTTAGGATTTGCCGTTAAGCCAATCGCGAATCAATTCGCTCCTGGCACTTTATTCATCATCAAAAATAACGTTCTGCTCATTCAATCTTGACAGAGCGGTGGGTAATTTTATCTCGAAACTGACACCACTGATATCCAGGGCTTTAAACAGTAACTGATGTTTACGTTTAATGCTTTTAACTTCTATTAACCAGGTAGGTTGTAGCCACTTACTGGGTTCAAGCCATTGGAATGGAGTATTTTTTTCTATCGGTTCGGAAACGAGAATTTCATTTTCATGGGTTGATAATTCAATGGCAGTGATAGGCATAACGCTGTCAAATGTATATTCATTGTGCCAGTTTTCATCAGATTTTTCTGTTGCTGTTAATGTTGTTTTCTCTATTACTTTCATACGATTATCTTTATAGCTGCTGGCTAATTCAATATTCAGAGGCTCACCCTTTTTCAGATAAATCTTCAAGTAATAGATTTTTTCAATATTCTGGATATTATTAACCCGGATCTGACCGTTATAACCTTTGACAATTTCGCTGGCAAAATATAAACCCAGACCTTTGCCATGGTGCTGATTGCTTCGACGAGTTGAAAAGCCCAGCTTGAAAATATCCGCTAATTCCTCAATTTTGATCTGTGGGCCTCGATTATAAATTGTAAAGTGGGCATAACCGTCACCGGGAAAAAGGCGAATAGCTATCCGATCAGTTTTCTGTTTATATTTTACTTTCTGCTGGAAAAACTGGGCATTTTTTATAATATTTTCCAATAGTAATATGACATGGTTAGGATTGCCTAATAATTCTGGCGTAGGAAATATTTCAATTCTAAATTGTTCATTAGTAAAAATAAAAGTTTCGTCCAGTAACAGTTTCTCGGCTTTTAGACGGCTAATACGATGCTTGATTTCTGTTTCATCCAGTAAAATATCCAATGTCATTAATACTGCCAGTTGTGGAGAAAAGGTTGGCATTAGCGGAATGCTTTGTGTCATGGCGAATTTGCTGTCACCGTCGAGATTTAGCTGATAATAGTGCTCTTCATTTTCGATTAATAAATTACCAATATGCAATCCCATATTTTCAGCTGTGGATAAGTCTAATAGATCCCAGAGATAACGCACAGCATCCAGAGCACTTTGATAGCGAGCCGTTGCTTGCGGATCCTGTTCGTGTTGTTCCAGCGCGATATTTAATGCGGTAATTATTTTGTCATAGCTGATAACACCATTGTGTCTAACTTCAGCAGCGATGCCTTTAAAATGCAGATATTTCTCATCATACTCGATGGTTTCGAGTAGTTTCTCACTGATAAAATATTTTAATTTATCGGCATGATCGGAATTGATATTAGCTCGTTGCTGTTGTTTTTTTTTGCTTTCCCAGACGGTTTCTAACTGTTGTCTGAGGTTGTCAATTCTGTGCTGATATCGTTTTCTTTTACGCATAAAATGACGGATATCCAGCAAATAACTGATGCCACATAAAATAATAAGCGCGATTAGAGTTTGTGTTGAAAATAAAAATTCAGGGAAGTGATAAAAATTGATCAGCTCAGGATTCGAAAGGATAACCAGAAAAGCAATTAATACCAGTGAAAAAAATGCACTAAACCAGGGGAAAGAGAGTTCCACGGTATCGTTTTCGGGTGGTGGCCCCTGGTCAGTTATACTTTGAGTAGGTGAATTTTCCATTTATTTAATCCAGCAATAAGCGCCATCATCACCAAACGTGACAATACCTTTTCCTGACTGACAACGCTTGAGAAAACTTTCTGCATCGGCTTTTTCTCCTGCCTGTTCAAAGGCATGTCGGAGTACTTTGATATGTTGGCGGTAGTTATCATAGCTGAACTTATCAAGCTCCAGTTTTTCTGACATTTGCAACGTGGTTAGTGGACGCGGAGATGACTCTACCAGAAACCTGAGTATTTTTCTTGGCATTGGCGTTAAAGGTCGTTTGTTATTTGACGGGTTCATCAGGCGTGTCCCATGCCAGTAGACATTCCAGGTGGTGAGATCAATAGACAGATCACCACTACTAATACGATCGGCTGTTTGCCTGGTATTGTGTTCAGATTGCATGGAGTTATGACGTAAAAGTGCCCGAATACGCCAACAAAGTACCTGTTCTACATTTTGTTGGTGCTTGGCTATAAAATCCTGGGCCTGAGATTGCTCGAATGCCTTTTCCTCAATACCGGTACCACTGTGTTCTGAAAGATAGATTACTGGAACATGGGGCCATTTTTTTGCCAACAAACGCGATACAGTTAAGCCGGCATCGTCATTACCATTCATGTTGGCATCTAAAATCACCACATCGGGTATTGTTTGCCCACGATTTATCGCCTGTGAGGCCGATTCTACAAACTTATGCACTAACAACTGATTGCTCCCGGCATTATCACCGAAATCAGCGCTTTCCAGTATGGATCTGAATTTATTAACCCAGTGGTATTGATCTTCTACCCAGAAAATAGTGGCCATAGTTGATGTTATCGGCATTAGTGATGGGATTAAGTGTAGCAGTTGAATGTGGCATGAATGTGGGATATGTCGCATATTTATCATCAAAAGTTCTCACAGGATAAGAATTTTTCACGGATTTTTCACAGCAGCAAACCATACTCCAGCTTCATTAATAGAGAAATGGGAGTTTTTATTATGGCTAATTCATTATTAACGGTATGGTCGGATAACCCGGCTACATCACTGGTTATCTGGGCATTGATTGCTATCGTGGTATTTTATCTGGGGCGTAAACAGGCCCATCAACTGATAAAATCCACTGGCCGCGCCATTTATAGCAGCCTGCGATTGTGGAGTTTTACTCTGGCAAAGCTGGAGCAACGCCTGAGTGCACGCAATCGTGAAATTTTATTGGAAGGTGGCGCCAAAGCCGCTGAAAAATCCATTGAGCGAGAATTTACCCGCATTAACCATATTGTGAATCGGGATCTGTCTCAATATCCGGGATTACATCGCCAGATTGCCGAATCCATTGAAAAAATTGAAACAGATTATCAGAAATCTGCCCAGGCAACACCTTTACCTCCGGCATGGGGGGAAGTGGTGGAAACTATTGCGGGGTTACCGAGTACCGGCGATCCGGCCATTGTGAAAATATTGTCGAACATTAAAAAGGCGGTGGAAGAATCTCACCAGCAGATGTTAAAAGCCTACAAAAAATCTGGTGCCGAGAGTCATCGTCTACTCACCGGGATGCAACCTCACTGGCGCAATATTGATGGCAAGCTGGATGAAGTCAGCGACAAAATTAAAGCGCTGGATGAGTGTGCGTTAAATATTGATCACCAGATCCAGAATTATAGCGATATTTTGCAGAACAAAAATGTGGCTATCAGTGCATTGGGTTCGTCCGCATTAACGCAGTTTTTTATATCAGCGTTGGTGTTAATGGTGGCGGCTTTAGGTGGGCTGATTAATTTTCAGTTAATCGCTTCGCCCATGTCGGAGATGGTAGGTGGAGCCAGTTATATTGGAGCCATGAAAACCTCGGATATCGCGGCATTGGTGATTATATTAATTGAAATCGCCATGGGGTTATTTTTATTCGAAACCCTCAGAATTACCCATCTGTTTCCTATTATCAGTTCCATGGATGATAAAATGCGTCGTCGCATGATGTTTGTGACCTTTTTTATTCTGGCCATTCTTGCCAGTATTGAAGCCTCATTAGCCTATATGCGTGATCTGTTGGCACTGGACAGAGAAGCTTTACAGCAATCACTGGTTAATGCAGGGGCTGTGGGTGGTATCGTCGAAGCCCAGTTTCGCTGGATCCCGTCCATGGGGCAGATGGTAATGGGGCTGATTTTACCTTTTGCGCTTGCCTTTATTGCTATTCCGCTGGAATCTTTTATTCATTCGCTTCGTATTGTACTGGGCCTGATTGCCATTGGTTTACTGCGAGCACTTCGTGTGGTGTTGCGTATTGTTGGTGGATTCGCTCAGCATCTTAGTAAGATGATAGTGTATCTGTTTGATCTGTTTATTATGCTGCCCATAGGTATTGAACAACTGATAAAAAATAGACAGGCAGCAGCATCAAAATCAGAATCTGCCGATGTTGATGTTCAAATTGAAATGGATTAAAGGAGGATAAAACTATGAAAAATTTATCAACAAAACTAATTACATTGTTACTCCTGAGTAACTTAATCGGACTAAGTGGCTGTAACAGTTCACCACCTGGACATCGAGCCGTTTATCTGCTGCTCGATACCTCGGGCACCTACACCGAAGAACTGGCAAAGGCGCAGGTTATTATGAACTATTTGCTGGCTACGCTGGACAGTGGGGACTCCATCGCCATTGCACGGATTGACAGTGGCAGTTTCAGTGAAAAAGATATTATTGCCAAGGCAACCTTTGATGATCGCCCCAGTACTACCAACGATCAAAAACGTTTGTTTAAACATCAGGTGGATGAATTTGTCAGCCAGACAAAAAGAGGCAGTGGTCATACCGATATTACCGGCGGGTTAATTCAGGCAGCCGATTTTGTCAATGAAACCCGTGCAGCAGAAAAGTATGTGCTTATCTTCTCTGATCTGGAAGAGGATCTACGCAAAGGTCAAATCCGGGATTTTCCCATTGATGTACAGGGGATCCAGGTAGTGGCACTTAATGTGACCAAATTAAGGAAAGATAATATTGATCCCAGAGATTATAAAAAGCGTCTGCAAAACTGGCAAAGCCGTGTCCAGGAAGGTGGTGGGCAATGGCGTGTAGTGAATGATCTGGAACGGCTGGATAATCTGATTGCCAGGCGGTAGATTGTAATAATGGGACAGCATGACTGTCCCATTATCAAGCTTGTACTGCTTGATTAAAAAACCATTTTAGGGTTAGATAGGATCCCTATTGAAACTATCTAGACTCACAATGAAACGCTCCCCCATCTTTATTGATAACCTGCAACAGGCCACCTCACATATTCTTAAAAAGGTGGGCCCGCAACTTAAGATTGCCACTCCTCTGGGGTTGGGAAAACCGAATCGATTGTTAAACGTTATTTATAACGAAGTAAAAAATCAACCAGAGACACTTTCCCTTCAACTCTATACTGCATTGTCCTTACAGGTGCCGACGGGAAAATCTGATCTGGAAAAACGCTTTTTAGGGCCTTTTACCGCTCGTCATTTCGGTACAGATTATCCGGCATTAGATTACTTAACGGATGTCATGTCGGAACAACTTCCTGATAATGTGGTGGTGCATGAATTTTATTTCAGCTCAGGAACACAGCTTTATAATGGACCGGCGCAGCGGCATTATATTAGCCAGAACTATACCCATGTAGCCAGAGATTTAGCTGAGCGTTCGGTGAATGTATTATTACAGCAGGTAGCGAAACGGGGAGATCGTTATAGTCTGGCGAGTAATTCAGATGTGGCACTGGATTTAAAAGATTTGATGGATGATTGTGGTAAGCCTTTTTATGTGGTTGCTGTGGTGAATGAATCCATGCCCTTTCTGGATGGTGATGCCAATGTAGCCGCAGATTGTTTTGATATGATTATCAATGACGGTCAATCGGAGCGATTATTTGGCATACCCAGAGAAGCCGTTGGCAATGCAGAACATGCCATCGGTTTGCTGGCCAGTACCCTGGTTAAAGATGGTGGCTCCATTCAGATAGGTATTGGTGCGCTCTCTGATGCATTGGTCAATGCGTTAATTATGCGTCATCAACACAATCAACTTTACCTGTCAGCTACTGAGGCTTTTTCAATTTCAGAGCAGGACCCCCTGACTGGAAAATATGGAGGATTAAAGCCTTTTAAACAGGGTTTATTTGGCGCTACCGAAATGGTGATGGATGGTTTTATGCATTTGCACCGCGCAGGTATTTTATCGCGTATTGCCTACGATGATGTTCAGCTTCAGAGATTGCTGGATGAACAACAACTGAGTAATCCGCTGGACGAACAGGCTTTAAACCAATTACTGGATAATCACATTCTGCCTCTAAAACTGGATGCAAATGCAATTGTCTGGTTGGAAAAATTCGGCTTGCTTGATGGTAAAGGCGAGATCCAGGGCCGTTATTTTTATTGCGCAGACGGTTCACGTTTTGCTACGGATTTATCCAAACAGAAAAACAGAAAGACATTTTCAGAGTATCTGACAGGAAAAAAATTAACAGGTGGCCGTTATCTGGAAGGGGCATTTTTTCTGGGTTCCAGTGAACTTTATCAATGGTTACGAGAGTTAAAAGGTGAACCATGGCAAGGTTTGGCGATGCAACGAGTTTCACAGATTAATCAGCTCTATGGTGAAAAAGAAAAACTGGAACGCCAACAGCGAAAAGATGGACGTTTTTTCAATACCTGCATGATGCATACTCTGATGGGCGCGGCTGTATCGGATGGTCTGGAAAATGGTCAGGTAGTCAGTGGTGTAGGCGGTCAATATAACTTTGTTGCCATGGCGCATGCCCTGCATGAAGGTCGCTCGATTATTATGTTGCGATCAACTCGCACTAAAAAGGGAGTTTCCACTTCTAATATTTTATGGAATTATGGTCATGTCACCATTCCCAGACATTTAAGAGATATTGTCATTACAGAATATGGCATTGCTGATCTACGGGGGCAATGTGATGAAGATATTATAAAACGTTTACTGGCGATTACCGATTCGAGGTTTCAACAATCTTTAATGGAAACTGCCCAGTCAGCCGGCAAGCTGGCCCCTGATTTTACCCTGCCTGCTAGTTGGAAAAACAATACCCCGCAGCTACTGGCAAACAGGCTTAGTAGTTTCAAACAACAGGGAGAATTTAAAAAATATCCATTTGGTTCGGATTTTGATGAGGTAGAGCAACAACTCATTCAGGCTCTAAGTCAACTAAAAAATGCAACGGCAACACCTATTAAAAAATTAATAACGCTATTAAGTGTGCTTAAACCTTTAGCGAAAGATGAGGGGATTGAGAAATGTCTGCAAAGAATGGGGTTGGCTTCACCTTTAACCCTTACTGAAAAAATTCAGCAAAGGTTAATTCATAGATTTTTAAAGTAAATTTTACATAATCTGTTCCCCCAATGAGTGTTCTGTTGCAAAAATTTCATTTAACTCATTTTGATGAAAAAAGGGTTAAGAATTTTTAAGTGGCATAGAAAATCTTTTTCAGGAAAACAGGGTTAAATTTTGATAGTGGAATGGTCGAAAAAATATGTAAGATAGACCAGACGCCTATTACCTGTAGAAAACTGTTATCAGTGATGCTGTAGTCTAATACATTGTTAAAAATAAGAATAAAAGCCACGGACATTAATGCGATTTTCGAAAAAAAAGATAAGGTTTTCTTTACATTTTTTTCTTTAAAAAACAACATCCAGAAAGAAAACACATACCAGGTTACAATATGATAAAAACCCATATAGTGAAAATGCAGCGGTTGATCCTTGAACAGGGTGAAAATCACTAAAGTGAATAAAGGCAGTTCAAAAAGAAGCTGGGTTTTTTTATCTTCTGCAATATACAATAATGTTACCATGCTAAGAAAGCCGATGATAAGAAAGCTATTCATCAGCAACACTGGCATTTCAATAAAGGCAATGGAACCACTTGCAGTGTAAAATACCGTTCTTAGCAAAGCCAAAATTTCACTATTTTTGCTGTGAGCATTTGTTTTTAACAGGTAGGCATCTGATAAGGCTGCATGTACAACCAGAAAATAGGGAGCCAGATAAGTTACATAGATAGCAAAATATAACCCCACCAGCAATACGATACTGGCAAGAGTCAAAGCAAACTTTTTCTGTTTTATGATTAATACATTATTTTTGGAATAATAAAAACCCATGGCGAAATGAGAAAAAAGTAGTCCAATAAAAATCGCCCTGAAAGAGAATCCTTCCAGAGCAAAAGATAGACCCATAAGCAAAACAATAAGCATACTTATGGAGCGACAGGAAACTAGAAACAAATTTGAGAAAGCCATAGTTTTCACCTAAACGTTGTGTATGTACCGTCACTCTAAACACTCTGCTATTTGTTGAATAGTGTAGTAATAAGACTGGGCAGTACAGAAAATGTACTACCATAACGGCTTTGACCATGTTAGGTTGGAGCATTAAGGACTGGAAAGTAAGGAAAATATGGATTCTACAACAACTTATGGGCAATTTTGCCCTCTGGCAATGGCGGCTGAGTTTTTATGTAAACGATGGATGTTACTCATACTACGTGAATTATTACTGGGTTCATCATCTTTTAATGATATTAGTAGAGGTGTAACCAGAATGTCTCGTTCTTTGCTTTCTTTACGTTTGAAAGAGTTAGAACAAAGAGGGCTGGTGAAAAAGGAAACTAAATCCAATCGACGTAGCACTTGCTACCGGTTGACCGAATCGGGAAAATCATTGCGAGATGTGGTTTTTGGTATGGCACAATGGAGCCAGCAATGGCTACATATTGAGCCCTCGTTAGAAAATATTGATGTCGATCATTTATACTGGAGCATTCGTGGGAGTGCCCGTTGTCACCCCGATCTGCCCGATCCCTTTGTGGTTAATATCTACCTGCCGGAACAACCACCATTAAAACAAAATTGCTGGTTACTTTTTGAGGATACAGGGGTTGAGCTTTGCATAATCGATCATGATTTTGAAGTAGATGTCCAACTGCAGGCCTCAGCCAGAGATCTGGTTAAAGTTTATCTGGGCTGGTACAGTCTTTCTGAAGCTATTGAACAGGGTGACCTGATATTACATGGCTCCAGAGAACATACCAGTCTGGTAGATAAATGGTTTGGACTAAGTCGTTTGGCTACTGTAAAAAAACAACCGGAGAACTTGCGGGTTTTCTAAGTATGATGGGTAAGAGGTAATGTTATGAAAGCGATCTGGAATGGAGAAGTTTTGGCTGAAACTGATGATACGGTAGTGGTAGAAGGTAATCATTATTTTCCAATAGAATCCATTAAACAACAATTTTTCAAACCTGGCGATACTACTAGCCATTGTCATTGGAAAGGTGAGGCCAGTTATTTTTCTATTGAAGTAAATGGTGATGTTAATACTGATGCGGCCTGGTATTATAAAAATCCGAAAGACGCAGCCAAACAGATAACTGACCGCGTGGCGTTCTGGAAAGGGATTAAGATTACTGATTAACTCACATTGAAAGCTATGGCTTGAGTTCAGTTATAGGTAACAAACGAGAATCCTCCAACGCAGCCGTTCTGTGCCCCAGCCCTGCCAGGTACTCCGGATTTGAGGCAAAAGCCATAAAGTCAGCCAGGGATTTTTGTTTAACTAAAATAATCAGATCCCAGCATTGGTTTTCTGGGCCAATAAAAAAATGATCAGCCTTTCCACTAAAAATTAATTTGCCACCACTTTGCTCAAGAAACGGTGTGGTAAATTCCATATATTTCTGATAAGCCTGCGCACCGGAAACAGGTTTATCGGGTGCCAGTTCTGGATAATCACTATAATCTGCAGTTTCTTTAAAGCGAAGCAGATTCAACATCACCACTTCACCTTTAATACCGCCGGTAAAAAGTGCTTGTGCCGCTTGTTCAGTAGGCTCCAGGTAGGTTTTTTTCATGATTTATTCCTGATTTTGGATGAATATGGGTATAATACCCTTCACGGTTTATTTATTCATCTTTTGGAATACCATTTGTCAGATTTGAAACATCATTTAATAATTTTAAAAAATGCACATATATTTTCTCCTGAAGATATTGGGTGTAAAAATATGTTGCTTGCAGGTGGTAAGATTATTGGTATTGTTGATATAACAGCTGATACAACATTTAATCTACCCGAGAGTCTGAATGTTGAAGTGGTTGATGTGGCTGGGAAGCGTTTAATTCCCGGTCTTATTGATTGCCATGCCCATATCACTGGTGGTGGTGGCGAATCTGGATTTGCTTCACAAATTGATCCAGTTGCGGTTCAACGATTTACCGATGTAGGAGTGACTACGGTAGTTGGACTTTTAGGGACTGATGATACAACACGCAGTACAGCAAATTTACTCGCCAGAGTGTACGCTTATCGGGAACAGGGTCTTTCTGCTTATTGTTGGACAGGTGGTTATCATTTACCGCTCACGACCCTGACTGAAACGGCAAAAACTGATATGGTTTATCTGGAACCAGTGATTGGTATTGGTGAGTTTGCCATTAGCGATCATCGTTCCAGTCAACCCACTTTTGATGAAGTGGTACGGCTTGCCAGCGAAGCGCATGTAGCGGGTTTGTTAACGGGAAAGGCTGGCGTGGTCCATTTTCACCTGGGCGATGGGGATAGAAAGCTTGAATTGATCGAACGCGCTATAACTGAAACCGAAATACCTGCTCGCGTGTTCCATGCCACTCATGTTAATCGCAATGTGCCGCTATTTGAAGATAGTCTAAAGTTGTTAAAAAGTGGTTGCTACGTTGATATTACAGCCTTCCCGGCAGGAACGGCTGATCCGGGTATTGAAGCGGATGAAGCACTTTTAAGCATTATTAAGCAGAAGCTGCCACTACAGCAAATTACTGTCAGTTCTGATGGCGGCGGCTGTTTGCCCACTTTTAATGCTGAGGGTGAGATGACGCATATGGATGTGGGTAGTGCTGAAACGCTGCTAAAAACTTTACAAAATTTGCTCAATAAAGGTCAAGAACTGGGTATGGTATTACCTTTTTTTACGCAAAATGTTGCAACTCTGTTACGATTAAAGCATAAAGGAAGCATCGTTGTGGGTAATGATGCAGATTTTGTGATCCTGGATGATGATCATCAAATTACAGAAGTCATGGGGGGGGGAAGTTGGTTTGTCCGTGAGGGCAGGCCCGTTTGAGTGGTGAACAGAAAGAGGTTGTTATGTGTGCAGCAAAAATCGCTGAAGGCGAGAAACGGGGTTATGTGATCCCAATTGGGGGGGGAGAGGAAAAAATTAATGAACCGGTTATCTTGCAACGATTTGTTGATCTCTGTGGCGCTGAAAAAGCCAATATTGTGGTTATCCCAACGGCTTCTCAACTGGAAGATACCGGCAGTTGTTATGTGGATGTTTTTAAAAATCTGGGTGTAGGAAAGGGTAGTGGAAAGAGTGCCGGAAAAGTTGTTTCTCTTGAAATAAACAATAGAACAGATGCCCAGGACGAAACATTTGTCGAGCAGATTATGCAGGCCAGCGGTATTTTTATGACCGGTGGCAATCAACTCAGGCTTTCCACTATTTTGGGCGGCACACCGGTGGCACAGGCTATTCGTCGTGCTAATGCAGCCGGTGTTCATGTGGCAGGCACTTCAGCAGGCGCTGCAATTATTCCTGAACATATGATTTCCGGCGGCCCAACCGGTGCTTTACCCAATGAGCAGGGTGTGACTCTGGCACCGGGCCTGGGATTAATCAATAAAATTATTCTTGATCAACATTTCAGCCAACGCAATCGTCTGGGGCGGTTACTCTCTGCGGTATCCTATAATCCATTTGCCATAGGCTTCGGTATTTGTGAAGATACGGCTGCTTTTATAGATCCGGATGGTATTATTGAAATAGTGGGCAGTGGCGTGGCAACGGTTATCGATCCTTCAGAGGTAGAGTACAGTTCCATGGCGGAAGCCAGAGAAGGTGATTCCATTACATTGATCGGTTTAAAATTACATATGCTCAGTGAAGGCTCACATTTTGATCTCA
>DRNA01000086.1 GCA_011322365.1 Aeromonadales bacterium
AAAGTCCGGTTGAATGTTTTAAACATTGGGTACAGCATTGTCCTGATAAAGTCTATCTTCGACAACCTGAGGGTGATCAATGGCATACCCTGAGCTGGAAGCAAGCCAACGAACAGGTGTGCGCCATGGCTGCCTCTCTGGCGAGGTTTCCCGAGGGCAGTCGGATTGCTATTTATTCATTAAATTGTGCTCACTGGATCCTCGCTGATCTGGCTATTTTAATGGCTGGCCATATTTCTGTGCCTATCTATCCCACTGCGAACCAGAAAACCGTCTCTCAAATTATGGACCACAGTGGTTCCTGCGCTATTTTTATTGGAAAATTGCCCGTCGCTACACAATTACCGGTTTTTAATGAGAAAGTTGAGTGTTTCTCCTTTTTTTCACCGCGAGAAAATACGCTTTACTGGGACGAGATGGTAGCGGAATCCATTAAGCAGGGTTTGCGGTGTCCAGAGGTTGAGGTGAATGAACAGGATTTATTGACGCTGGTTTACACCTCGGGAACCACGGGACAGCCCAAAGGGGTAATGTTGCCTTATCGAGCTATATTTAAAGCCATAGAATGTGTCGGTGGAGTGATTAAACTGACTGAAGATGAAAAATATTTTTCCTATTTACCATTGGCACATATTGCTGAACGAATGGTAGTAGAAATGAATTCACTTTATCATGGTGGTGAAATTTCATTTGTGGAATCCCTTGATACCTTTGCCAAAAATTTAACCGATACTGAACCGACAATATTTTTTGGCGTTCCCAGGATCTGGGTCAAACTGATGCAGGGAGTGCAAAAAAGGCTTGGCGGTCGCTGGTTGTCCAATGTGTTACTCAATACGCCCATACTTGGTGGAGCATTGAAAAAGAAAATTATCCAGGGCATGGGGTTCGGCAAATTAAAATATGCCATTAGTGCAGCGGCGGCCATCTCTCCGGAAGTGATTCACTGGTTTAAAAATCTTGGCGTTGATATTTACGAGGTGTATGGTCTATCTGAAACCTCTGGTATTTCCAACATGAATTCTCCCGATGGCATTAAGATTGGTTCTGTAGGACGAGCTATCCCGGAGAGTGACATTCGTCTGTCGGAAGATGGGGAAGTGTTAATCCGATCGCCTAATGTGATGGATGGTTATTACAATGCCCCTGATCTAACGGATATTGCTATTCAGGATGGCTGGTTCAGAACAGGGGATTTAGGCGTTATTGATGAAGAAGGCTATTTAAGTATCACCGGGCGTGCTAAAGAAATTTTTAAAAGTGCCAAGGGTAAATATATTTCTCCGACACCCATAGAGGCACATCTGCAACCTGCCCTGGCCGTTGAGCAGCTCATTGTTACCGGAGCAGAATTACCACAACCTGTTGCCATTGCAGTGATTATCGATGAAACTATCTGGCAGGACAGGAAAACGGCCCAGAAAAAACTACAAAAAATAGTACAGGAGGTGAATGTGCGCCTGGAACCCCATGAGCGATTATCGCATCTTCTGATAGTAAAAAGAGAATGGGATATTGAGCGTGGGTTAATGACGCCCACCTTAAAGCTCAGGCGGCAGCAAATTGAAGATTTATATAAGCTTGATATTAAAAATCTGCATAAAAATAAACCCATAGTCTGGATTGAGGAAAATTGATCGTAGAAGGCTCCAGAACAGCTGAAAATAACACCCGGCAGGAAGTTTGATGCATATCAGTATTTTCTAATGAAATGAGCGTTATAATGAACACTTTAATGAGACAAACAGAAAAATATTGAGGGATACCACCATGACGAATCGAAACTTCCTGTCGCTACCCAAAGTTGGTCCTGAACATGAAGAACAATCATTAGGAACTGCCATAGAAGTGAAGAACTTTGACAAAAATAAAATATTTCCAGATGCGAATTATCCCTATCCACGTAAGATGCGCCGTAAGGAGTATGAGGAATTAAAACACGAGCTGCAAATTGAATTGCTCAAATGGCAGAACTGGATAAAGGAAACCGGGCAGAAGGTTGTCATTATCTTTGAAGGTCGTGATGCGGCTGGTAAGGGTGGTACTATTAAGCGCATGATGGAACACATGAACCCTCGTGCGGCCAGAGTGGTGGCTCTGGAAAAACCGACACAGCATGAGCGTGGCCAATGGTATTTCCAACGTTACATCAAGCATCTACCCAGTGCAGGCGAAATTGTTATGTTTGACCGCTCCTGGTATAACCGTGCCGGTGTGGAAAAGGTCATGGACTTTTGTAAGCCCAGTGAGTATCTTGAATTTATGCGTCAGGCTCCCGATCTGGAAAGGATGTTAGTCAGAAGCGGGATTACAGTATATAAACTGTGGTTTTCAGTGAGTCGAAATGAACAGTTCAGGCGCTTTCAGCAGCGACACCATGATCCGTTAAAACAGTGGAAATTAAGTCCGGTAGATCTGGCTTCTCTGGATAAGTGGGATGATTACACTGAAGCTAAAGAAGCGATGTTTTTTTACACTGATACCGCTGATGCGCCCTGGACTGTGGTCAAGTCTGACTGCAAGAAACGTGCTCGAGTCAATGTAATGAGGTTTGTTCTGGAACAGGCGGATTATCCAAATAAAAATAAGGATATCGATTTGAAAGCTGACCCTAAAATTCTGGGTTCGGCATCAACAATTTATGAAAAGGGTGAAAATACTTTAACGGAAGCACCGGACTGGCATAGTCAAAATGAAGCAGAATTAATTCAATCTGATGAGAAGATGTCGGTCACACCAGATTGACCTAAACAACAAAATAGAGGGTTGTATAATATGGCATTTTTGACCAGAAGAAAGTTTTTAGTTTCAGGCACAGGGCTACTTCTGATTGCGGGTGGCGCTGGTTATTATTACACGCACAAAAAAGTGCCTCTGGGTTTTGAGCCATCTGCCGAACTACTGAAAAACGGTCGGGATTTTGTCAATAAGAATATAAGCGTTGATATCCATGCTCATCCTGGCCGTTCCTTTGTCAGTAGCTCTGAAAATCTCAGTCTGAAACTTAAAGTTTACGCGGCTCTGGGTTCATTTGAAGAGAAAACCATGGATGATATGCAAGAAGGTGGGCTTACCGTAGCCAGTTTTTCAACGGTAAGCGATTTTCAACTGCTTGATCTCAGCGATCATGGTTTGAAAGCGACACGCGAGTTTGAAAAAGGTGAGGCCTGGCAAAGTTATCAACATCAGATGGCTCGATTAAAGTCTCTGTTAAAAGATAATCGCTTAAATTTAATAAAAACGGTTGAAGATATCATTGAAACCAAAAAGCAGGGCAAGTTGGGTGCACTGTTTACCGCTGAAGGTGGTGATTTTCTCGAAAGTAGTCTTGAGCATCTGGATGAATGTTATAATGATGGAATACGTTCAATCACGTTGATGCACTACCATATAAATGATATTGGTGACATCCAGACTGCGCCAGCAAAACACCATGGACTCACAGCTTTTGGTCAGCAACTGGTGAGATCGATGAATGCTAAAGGTATGCTAATCGATCTGGCCCATACCGCCCGCGAAAGTTTTATGAAAGTGATGGAAATTACTACGCAGCCAGTGATGGTTTCCCATACTGCTATCCGTCGTAAAGGATTTGATAGTGCCCGCTTTATCGATCAGGATCAGGCCACTGCGGTGGCAGAAGCAGGGGGTATTATCGGTGCCTGGCCAGCAGGTATTGGACTGGCGACATTTAAAGATTATGTGGATCAGATTTTTCATCTTGTCGATGAAGTGGGTATCGATCATGTGGCACTGGGTACCGATATGGATGCCAACTATCAACCTCGTCTGGATAAATATCAGATGTTACCCTTATTGGCAGGAACATTACTTTCCAGAGGGATGCACGAAGCCGAGGTCGAAAAAATATTTGCTGGTAATTTTATGCGGGTTTTCAAAGAAGTCACTGAAGGGTAGCAGCGAATTCATTCGCCATTGAGCCAGCAATATCCCCGAACTGTGATTACGGTTATATAATCCAGCTTTTTCGGGGCTAAAGAAAACAGATCTTTTTGTTACCTGGTTTGACGTTCTCTATTCATTTAACCAGATATCCTGTGCCCATTCCCAGATATCATTCCATTGTTGTTCACTCTGCTGGAAATTTTCCCAGTAACTGATTTCACCATCTTCAGCTACACAGTAATAATTTTCATCTACCGCACAAACCGGAATCAAATCTCTGGGAATACCTCTATCCCAGGCAAGAGCGGTTACTTCGGGCAGGTAGGTATGAGCAGAAGCATCCATTATGGTAACAGGCTCAACAGAACCATACACCACGTCACCCACTTCCATGAGGAACTCTCTGAAATCTTCGGGTAGGCCAATCATCAACTGCTCTTCAACCAATACAATATCTTCAAGTTCCGGTAGCTCCAATGGCACAGATATTGAAAGGCTTAGTTCATGAAGTCTATCGGCAATTTCATTCATATTATTTTTTTAATTCCGCTAGAGGGAGTAGTTTTAAATCAAATTTTCCAATCCGATCATTGTGTAGAGAACCAATATAAAGAAAGCCATTGTGTTGCTGCACTGAAGTGATTTCTTTGAGATGTTTTCCATCAGAATCCTGCAGGTTGTAAATAATTTCTCCAGCTTCATTCAGGCCGAGAATAAACCCGATATCAATGGGTTTGGGTTTCAGGCTCTGGGGTAACTTGGCAGAGAGGTTTTTTAGCCAGGGTTTGGGATGCATTTTATCCACTGCTGCGAGTCTCGGCGTGGGTAAGGCTATCCAGAACATACCCTGTCGATTTCCAGATATGCCGTCTGGCATACCGGGAAGGTTATCAATAAACACATCATGTGTGCCCTGTTTTTCGCCTTTTAACCAATAACGGAGTACCCGATAGCGCCAGGTCTCATTAATGAGCACAAAGTCTTCATGTGCTGATAGGGCAACCCCATTACTAAAATACAGATCGTGCATTAATACAGTGGTTTGCTTTGTTTCAGGATCATAAACCATAAAACGACCATAGGGACGGGTTTCTAACAGATCGTCAATATAGTGTTTTTGATCCCATTTATAGGAGGCATCGGTGAAGTAAATTTTACCATCGGTGGCAATATCCAGATCATCAGTAAACAGGAAGGGTACACCTTCCGCCGAGTTGGTCAATACGCTAATGTTGCCATCAGCTGCAATGGAAAGTAATCCCTTGAAAGCATCGGCTACAATCAGATTTCCCTGTTGATCAAAATGTAGTCCAAGTGGTCTGCCACCGGTTTCAACCCAGGTCTCCACACTACCATCGGCCAGTACGCGTTTTATCAGGCCATCCTGAGTACCGCCATAGACTCGTCCTTCAGCGTCTACATCCACATCTTCAGGCCCATAAATTTGTCCTTCGGCCAGCAAAGTAGCTTTTTTAAGTAGATTATTAGGAGCAAATTTACCCGTTAATTTGGGGGCTTCGGGTGGTTGCCAGGCCACAGAGTTTATTGGTGAGGGGTAGAGAATAAATACCAGTAGCAGAAGTAATATCAGTAGCAACAGGTATAGAAAGAATTTTTTCATGGCAGATCCTGAAGGATAGCGGTTATTTTTGCAGCAGTATAACAAAAACACAAAAAAAGGGCGATTAGCCCTTTTTTAGTATTCAGGAGTAATTTTCTCCTATTTAACCGTTTTCATAATAGGTATGCCATTGGCTCCAACCGGAATATAGACTGTAGTATGGTTCGGTGAATCTGCCATTTTCAGTTGTGTCTGGATGGCCTCATGCTGCAGGTAATTGGTTGTTAGCGTGGCATTAATAATTTTCTGTGCCTGAGCAATACCTTTTGCTTCTTCGACTCGAATTTCCGCATCCTTTTTGGCGATTTCTTTCTGAGTACTTTTTTCCGCCAGTAATTGCTGTGCAGCTAATTTCTTTTCTACCGCATCGGCGACAACGGAAGGATAGGTAATATTTCCTACCACCAGTGATTTTAAAACAAAAGGGCTACCTTTCAAGTAGTCTTTTAATTGCTTGAAAACTTCAGCTGACATTTCATCTCTTTTGGTTTTCAGATCGATGGCGGTATAGCGTTGCACTGAATTTCGGGCAAAAGTCCTGAAAGGCTCCAGAACAAAACGTTTATACCAGTTTTTACCACCGTATTGCTCTACTACGGCACGAATCGAATCTGCTTTTACCGAAATTATGGCATGGTAATTAAAGGATATATTTAAGTCATCTTTAGCCAGAATTTTAAAGTGTTCGGTATAGGTTTTAGGGCGAATATCAATATTTATTACCTGATTGCGCCACAGTGAAACGCCAAAGTTGCCTGGCCCCTTGAGTTCACCCTGAAAGCCTCCTTTTCCCCAGACTCTGGGGTTTTCATAAACATAACCTTCGTAACCCGCGGGTGCACTTGGATTAGTACAGCTTACAGTTAAGGCAATTAATGGAATAATTAACAATGTTTTAGTTTTCATTATGCTTCTCCTTATATTACAAAATTGTTTCATACGACGAAACAATAACTCTATTTTAGCTGGTGTTTATAGGAAAAATAAACTACTATTGTGAATTATATGTAACAAATGGTTAATATGGCTTATGATTAATTACATGGATGACCCGCAATGGGGAAAGGTAGTAAGTCGCTATATCAAGTCGGAAATGGCTATCAAAGGCATGAAATATAAAGACTTGCAGCGTGCGCTGGAAAAATTGGGAACGCATCAAACTGATGCTAATTTGCGCCAGAAAATAAATCGCGGACAGCTCAGTGCACAACTATTTCTACAGTTATTAGTAGTATTAGATATTCAACATCTGGAACTTTCTAAAATAAAACAGATTGTCAGGCATCTACAAAGTTAATGGATCATTACCAGCGATAATTTACCACCGATAGCTAAGAATAGTTGGACTGAAAAGGCCGAGGGCACTTCAGGCCCTCGGTATTATTCTCTACAATCCCGGGGTTATACCCACGTTGGTGATTTCTCTTATCTTGAGTTCAGCTTAGCTAGCCTTTGCAACGTTTTGGTAACCATTTTTGCGGGATATTTGCCGAGCTACAGCGCCATAAAATGCGCTTTCCAGCTATAACCGGTGTCAGTATGAGTAAAGGATTCTTCCCCGACAACATTGTATCGGATGAAATTGCAGGATTCATTTTTATTATCAGAGCCCCCATTGATTCATCAAAGAACATGGAGTCAATATTTAGACCCGGATGATTGATGCGAAACTTTTTGTCGTTGGCTTTTGGCCAGTGGTTATTCTGTTGATAATAGCTATTCAGCTCCGCTTTCAGAGGCGATGCAGTGGCCAGTACACCGGCTATGATCGCTCGCTTGCTGTAATCCTCATAGGCAGGGATTGCAACCGCTGCAAGTATTCCGACTATGGCTACGGTTACCATGACATTTGAACCCATTAAAAACTCGCCTGGATGAGATTCATAATTGAGTGAAAAACCGATTTCATTTTTAGCAAAAATCAGTTCAAAACCTCGTCTTCCAGTTTCTGGTAATTGAATAGTATTTGCGGTAGGAAAGGATTCAATGGCAATGGGAGATTCAACCAGATCACTCAATAGCTGTAAAATCTGTAAATAAAAATAATAATTTTTCTGTGGAATAGCCGACGATTCTGTTGCCACCCAGAAGTAGTCTTTTTCTACCTCAACATTTTGTTCTTGAAGCCAGTTTTTAATTGAGAAGTTAGCTTCCAGTTGATTTCTTGAGGCCAGTATCTGTGGTAATTCAGCCAGATAAAAAATATTATCAGCCTCAATGTAATAGAAACGGCTTTGTAAACGATCGATTAAGTCTGGCTGTTGTTTTGGCATTAATTGTGGCATCTTAAACGAAAATTCATTTATTTTTATACCCGAAGAAGTTAATTTTTTAATGGTAAATGAATCAATAGCGTTAAGTTTAGCCAATATGGCTTTCAATTTATCAGGGTGGCTTGCCAGTAACATAGAATAGTTTCCGGCTTTATCTGAGATGCTAATCCATTGGCCGGCAATAGCATCAAGTATTTCTGTTATAGAGAAATGCAGGGCATCTTTTACCCGGCTATTGACATTTATCCATTCATCAATCATTTGTTTCTGCGCGTCAGAGGACCCCTGTAATTGGGCTATTTCCTGGATTAACCCCTCCAGCCACTGTCCATCAGGGAGTTGCAAACCAACAGCAAATTCCGGTTTTTTAACCGAGAAAGCTTTTGATAAATCCTGACCGCTAAAGCCTTTTTCCCACAGCAGGCCATCAGTACCTCTGGCAATGAAGCTAAATGTGCTCATTCCCTTTGCCACACCGGTTCCCATTGCAATATCTCTGGTGGATAATAGACCGGTTTTTTTAAGGGTAGCTCGCATCTGAGGTGGAATAGTGTTCTGCATTAACGGTTTCATTCGTGAGAAATTCAGCCACTGAAAAAATCCCTGGCCAGAACTATCAATTTGATTTTGTAATTCATAGATGGGCAGATCAGCATGGTGTTTCCAGTCGATTACCTGTTGCAGTTCACTTTCTAAAACAGCCATACCCGTTAACGCGGTGAGGCGTTGATTTTTTTCGTTGTATTGAAAATAGACTTTTACTGGTCCGGCACTAAGAATACCGGGTTTTTGCGTAGTTGCTTCACGGGTTAATTTGATCTGTGGAGCCATAAGCGATAGTGTTTTAAGTAATTCATTTAGCTGATCGACTTTTTTAAATGAAAATTGAGCTTCTAAAACCATCTGGCTACTGGTCGGGGCAGAACCTTCGGGCAGGATGAGCGCAATTTCCAGCGGGGAACGAAGATCATGTAGAAAAGTTTTTAATGATCGGGAAACTTCAGTTGGCAAGCTTGCTAATTGTTTTTCGACCCCAAGCTGCAAGGAAGCAATAGCCTGTTGATTTGCTTTTCCGGCCAATGCATTGTTTAAAGAATTATTTTTCGGAGAAAAAAACAGCCCCCAAATTGAGGGTATACGTGAATAAAAAACTACATCATCAGTCACTCTCTGGATAAGAGAAGCCTTGTTGGAAATCGATGTATCCCATGGGGGTGAATCTATTTGATTTTGCTGCTTAGTTTCTACGTATTCAGTCTTTTCTGTTTCATTATTACAAGCACTAAGAATGAAAATACTGGTGATGAGAGCTAATAGAATTTTGTTCATAGTTCCTTCTTTTTCGAAAATTGAGATATTAATAGTTTAGCAATATCCAGCATTCAGGGCTAGAAACTTTACGATAAAGGTAACCAAATTGCCTCTATGCATTCTGTAACTT
>DRNA01000087.1 GCA_011322365.1 Aeromonadales bacterium
AGTAATAATTCCACCTCTGGTAATAATGTGCAGGCCTATGTTGATCGCGTTACTCCTGATGGTTTTACACCACTGAGCGATGATCATTTTGCTAACGAAACCTCCCCTGCTACCTTTGACTATTCTTATAATTTTGCAGAAGACCCTAATACTTCAAGCTCCATTCAAAATGCTGCAATAGTTCAGGCTTTTTATGTCACTAACTATATCCATGACTGGCTTTACGATGCAGGTTTTAATGAAGCTGCAGGCAATGGGCAACAAAATAATTACGGTCGAGGAGGTACTGCTGGTGACCCGATGTTAGTAGAAGTTCAGGATTTTGAAGATAGAAATAATGCCAATATGTCAACACCGGGAGATGGTGGTAGTCCCAAAATGCAGATTTTTCTGTGGGATGGTTTAACTCAGCACCAGGTTGAAATTATTGACCCAATCACTCTGGCTGGCACATTAGTTACCGGGGCCGCAGCATTTGGCCCAGGAGATTTTGATATAACCGCACAGCTGGTGCTGGTTGATGATGGTGTAACCGATCCCAATGAAGTCGACTCAACCCTTCACGATGCCTGCGAAACACCTTTTGTAAATGCCGCTGATCTCAATGGGAAAATTGCTGTTATTGATCGTGGCGTTTGCTTCTTTGTCGAAAAGATAAGTCGAGCCGAAGCCGAAGGTGCGCTCGCAGTTATTATTATCAACCAAAAACCGGATGGTGTGCTCACTATGGGAGCCGGAGATAATCCCCCTGTTATAAACATTCCTTCACTAATGATTTCCAAAACAGATGGCGACCCCATTAGAACGGCACTTTTAAATACTGAAGTTATTAATGCCCGGCTCTTAAGAACAACCGATGTCGATCGAGACGCTGGCCTTGAAAATAGCCTGGTTATCCATGAATGGGGACATTTTCTCAATAATCGACTGCTCTCTATTTCAGGTACACAATCACAGGGCCTGGATGAAGGTTGGTCAGATTTTCTCTCTTTACTTGCTCTCACACGAGAAGAAGATGTCGCCAATATTGATGGAGCCTTTGCCGTCAGTGTGTATGCTACTAATCGAAAAAATGCCCCCTATTTTGGTATTCGACGAGCACCCTATTCTACCAATATGAATATCAATGGTTTCACCTTTAAACATATCGCTGATGGAGAAGCGCTACCCACAACCATGCCTGTTGCTTTTGGCAGCGATGGCGCTGATAACTCCGAAGTTCATGCTACCGGGGAAATCTGGGCCAGCATGTTATGGGAAGGCTATGTGGGACTTATTAAGGATAGTCGTCACAGTTTTACCCAGGCACAAACTTTAATGAAGGAATACCTGGTTGCTTCCCTGAAAGCAACCCCGGCAAACCCGAATTTTGTTGAAGCCAGAGATGCTCTACTGTCAGTAATTGCAGCCCGAGATTCCATTGATAGTCAGACTTTCCTCAATGGTTTTGCCAAACGTGGCCTCGGTATTGGAGCAATAGCCCCCGATAAAACTTCAGAAACTAATGCCGGACCAACAGAAAGTTTCGATAACAATAACCCGGCGCCACCACCCCCACCACCCACAACTGGAGGCGGAACTGGAGGTGGTGCTATCTCATGGCTCTTGTTATTGTTATTGGGTTATCGGTTTAAAAAAGCATGATTTCCTTTTGCCGCTAGTTGGGTATAAAATCAAAATACAGATTCAATCGTTCGATATGGTTTTTTCTTCTATATAAATAACTAAATCTTACTGGAAAATTGGCTCCATTGTCTTCAGAATACTAAAAATATGTTTTTGAGATAACTACCATGGATATCAAACAAGGTTTTACCGGCGCCATTGGTCACACACCCCTGATCAAACTGGAAACATTAACTGAACTCACCGGCTGTAATATTCTCGGCAAAGCCGAATTTTTAAATCCCGGAGGTTCAGTAAAAGATCGCGCCGCACTGTCTTTAATTCAACAGGCCGAACAATCAGGTCAGTTAAAACCAGGAGGCACGGTAGTAGAAGGCACTGCTGGCAACACCGGGATCGGCCTGGCACATATCTGTAATGCAAGAGGCTACAAATGCCTGATTGTCATTCCAGAGACCCAGTCCCAGGAAAAAATGGATAACCTGAAGTTATTAGGTGCCGAAGTGAGAGCTGTACCGGCTGTACCTTATAAAGACGAAAACAATTATGTCAAACTGGCCGGCCGTATTGCCGAAGAAATGGACAATGCAGTCTGGGCAAATCAGTTTGACAATACCGCTAATCGCGATGCCCACTATCAGGGAACCGGCCCCGAAATCTGGCAACAAACTGAAGG
>DRNA01000088.1 GCA_011322365.1 Aeromonadales bacterium
AAAATGGAAACTTAAGCTCTCTGGCTTTCTTATTAGTAATATATTCCGCTTGCTTTTGAGCAAAGGAACTACCAGAAAAGAGTACCAACAAAAAACCGAGAAGTGATGCGGAAATAACCAGTTTAAGATTCATTTTCAACTCCTGAAAAATATACTAAAAACCCATACTACCTGTGTTTTGCAATAAGAGGAAATTAATTAACAACCTGGAACATCATATACCCATGAATAAAAACTTTAGGCTTAAGTTACAGCTATTTCATGTTTTTTAATCTTTTAAAATACCGATCTCTTAATCGGGTCGATCTTGAAACCATTGGTATTTTCTGGCCATCAATATAAACCAGTACAGCCTCACTGGTAACTTCCAGAGGATCTCCCTGCCACATAACGAAATCAGCAACCGCACCCTCCCTGATTTCACTGGATAGAGTATTCTGGCTGAATAATGTCATTGGATTCGATGTGATGGCCGCTATGGCCTCCTGCTTAGGTAATCCATTAGCTACTGCTATACCAGCAGCCTGCCTCACCAGATAAGCATTGTGGGTATTTTGCCAGCCAATGCCGGTAAAAATCAGTTTAACACCGGCTTTATGCAGCAATGCCGCATTTTCTAAACGGCTACCCAGAGCATCATAACTCGAGGGCAAATTTCTACTGGGATCGATTATAACAGCCATTCCCGCAGCGGAAATTTTATCGGCAACCATCCAGCCTTCTTCCACTCCGGCCAAAACCACATTCAAATCATATTCCTCTGCCAATTTGATAAATCTTTCAATATCAGCAGCACGATGAATACTAACTATAAGCAATTTTTTACCTGTTAATATAGGTATTAATGCCTCCAGATCATCCTGTGAGGCAGAATATTCCCTACGATTCCCCTGGTTAAACGCTGTTTTATTTTTAGCATAATCTTTAACATCATTTAACAAAGTTTTTAACTGCCTTATCGCTGCAGCTCTGGAACCTCCTGCAAAAGATTGTCCAGCTTCACCAAGATTCATTACCATAGCAACCGAATCATTAATTACCGAATGTTCTGCTGCTGACAAATCAATAAATGCTGCCTGGCCGGCAATCAGTCCTGTACCGCTATCAGGCATTACCAGAGCATGGGTCAAACCATAGATACGATTTTGGGGAATTAATACCGAGCGCGGATTAAATGCATCAGCAACTTTCAGTGAAGCGGTGATTGCGTCATCGGTAGTTTTAAAATCATCTGTCCGGCGGATTGCTGAAACTTCCTGTACGCCAAGGTGTGTCACACTATTAAAAAGCCCCGGTGTAATACTGCCACCGTTCGCATCAATATATTTAACGCCCATGGGTAATTCAATATTTTTTCCCACTGCCACAATTTTTCCATCTTTTATCACCATGCTGGCATCCAAGATCAAACCTTCTGGCCCCATGGTGTAAATGTTGGCGTGTTTTATCACCTGAATGTTGCTGTCTGCCAGTAACAGGTTACTCAAAGTAATGAAAACCAGCACAATAAAAGATATTAAGCGTTTGTTTTTCATGGTCGATCTCCTGCTGGAGTTAAGATGCCCAGGTTAAAGTCAGAAGTGGGCCGAAGCGCTTTATTGTTTCTATCATATTGCTGTACTCCATCAATCCAGACCGACTCCACATGGCTATAGACACTAAAAGGATTTCCATCCCAAAGTACCAAATCAGCATTCTTGCCCTTTTCAATGGAACCAATTTTGTTCTCAAGCCCCAGTGCTCTGGCTGCATTAAGAGTTCCCCAGCGAATAGCCTGAGCCTCATTTATTTTTAATCCCATCCTGTTCCCGGCTGACATGGCTTTGGCTATTTCCTGATTAAGGTGTTGTATGCCGATGGGATCATCGGAGTGAATCACCGCACAGGCTCCCACCATATCAACCAGTGCCATATTTTCACGCACCATATCGAAAGCTTCCTGTTTAAATCCCCACCAATCTGCCCACATAGCGGCACAGATCCCCTCCTTTTTTAATAAAGGGGCTACTTTATAGGCTTCCACAGCGTGATGAAAAGCAGCGATTTTATAGCCAAACTCTTTTGATAAATCAATCATCTGGGCCATTTCATCGGCTCGATAACAATGGTTATGTATGCGTATTTTTCCTTCAAGCACACCAACCAGCGTTTCAAGTTTAAGATCTCGTTTTGGTGGTTTCGCTGAAGTATCACCGGCCTTAGCTTTTTTAATATATTCCTGCCATTTACTCTGATACTCTTTAGCATCTATCCAGGCTTTGCGATATCCGGCCATGTTACCCATTCTGGTTGAAGGAGCCTGTTTCCGTGACCCATAAACACGTTTAGGGTTTTCTCCACAGGCCATTTTTAAACTATAGGGTGCATGGGGAAATTTCATACCCTGTACTGTTGTTGTCGCTACATTCTTAACCGTAACACCCCGGCCACCAATTAAATTACCTGAGCCTGGCAGTATTTGTACGGTAGTGACGCCTCCGGCAAGCGCTTTTTCAAACTGGGGGTCCTGAGGCCAGATCGAATGCTCTGCCCACACTTCTGCGGTCACGGGATTGGTCATCTCATTCCCATCAGCATTATTCGATGTGCCCGGTGCTGCATATACACCCATATGGGAATGTACATCGATTAATCCTGGTGATAACCACTTACCTTTTGCAGGAACTACTGCAATCCCTTCTGGAGGCAACTCATCGGTTAACATCTTTATTTTCCCATTCTCCACTACTACATTGGTTTCTTTAAATTCCTCTCCATTTCCAACCAATACATGAACCTGAGTCAGAACAAACGGTTTATGACTCGCGGCCTGATAGGTTGATGGAAATGGATCTGCATTAGGAATCTCAGGTTTCAGAGGTTTTTTTGAATCGCTACAGGCGCCAAGAAATAATAACAGAGCTGCTATTAGATATTTTTTTTTCTGACTCGTTGGTTTCATATAGGGGGACTCTTTATAATTATTCTCAATGACAAAAAATGGTGTGAATAAAGGGTTAACTTTCCTGCCCCCCCTCTTTTACCACAGCAAGGACTACAAGGCAAAATTAACTACTTAGAGAACTGGCATCCCGGATAAACTTCAGCTCATATCCAGCAATAAAATAGTAGTCCTACTAGCAGAAGGTATTCTGTCTTTCCCTGTCCTCGCTACGGCCTCCAGTTAAGACTGGACCCTAACGCAAATCACCTCTTAAATCTCGCACTTTTTGCTGAAGAAAATCAGCATTCGCAATTTCAGCAGAAATTTCCTTATCTGCAACCAGACCAATTTTCGAGAAAAATCTTCGAGGCAAACCTTTCATAGCCTTACCACCCCGACGCGAAAAAAAACTACCCCACAGGCCCTGTAATGCCATAGGAATAACCGGTACAGGTGTCTTCTTTATGATTTCTTCAATGCCGGGTTTAAAGGCATTTAATCGTCCATCATAGGTTATTTTTCCTTCAGGGAAAATCGCCACCAACTCACCATTTTGCAATGCTTTTTCAATGGTCTCAAATGCCTTCTTTTTCATTTCCGCATCTTCTTTTTCAGGGGCTATAGGAATAGCTTTTGCTGTCCTGAAAATAAAATTTAATACTGGTATTTTAAAAATTTGATGATCCATAACAAATCGTACGGGCCGATTTGCAAATCCGGCAATAATTAATGGATCAACAAAACTAACATGATTACACACTAATACCGCAGCGCCATCTACAGGAATATTCTCCAGGCCTTTGTGTTTAACTCGATACATGGTATGCAATAACATCCAGATAAGAAAACGCATTAAAAACTCTGGAACACGTTTAATAATATAAATAACCACCAATGCATTTAAAATGCCATTGATTAGGAATAATTCTGGTATGCTAAAATTTAGTGACAACAAGATTATCGCCATTATTGCCGACAAAACCATAAATCCAGAATTGATTATATTATTGGCTGCTATAATACGTGCCAGGATTCTTTCTTCCGTTATTTTTTGAATCAACGCATACAAAGGAACAATATAAAAACCTCCAAACATTCCTATAAAAGCAATATCAAGTAAAATACGGAAATTCCCATGTTTTAAAAATTCCAACCAGCCAATCAGAGGGCCAGAAGCCAGGTGGTTGGAAGCAAAGTATAAATCTACACTAAAAGCAGTTAAACCTAGTGCACCAAAAGGAACCAATCCAATTTCAATCATTCTTCCTGATAATTTTTCACACAGCAGTGAACCGATAGCTACACCTAATGTGAAAGTAGCCAACAATAAAGTAAAAACCTGATTATTACCACCAAGATTAACTTTAGCAAAATTTGGTAATTGCGTGAGGATCAATGCGCCAAAAAACCAAAACCATGAAATGCCCAGGATCGCTAGAAAGACCACCTTATTTTCCCTAGCATGTTTAATCACTCTACTGGTTTCGGTAATAAAATTCCAATTTATTTTTAATTGAGGGTCAACGATTTCCGATTCTGGAATTTTTCTGCTAGCTAAAAATCCTGCTATGGCTATTAACACTATCGTTGTGCTAGTGATCAAAAACCCATGGCTCAATGTAATTAAAACGCCTCCCACAATCAAACCAAATAAAATAGCGACAAAAGTCCCCATTTCAACCAAACCATTACCACCCAATAATTCATTTTCTTTCAAATGCTGTGGAAGCAGAGCATATTTTGCCGGCCCAAAAAACGCAGATTGTGTCCCCATTAAAAACAAGATACTTACCATAAAAATCACTGATTTAGAATAAAGAGCAAATGTAGCAATTGTCATTATTATTATTTCAAAAAATTTAACCCACTGCATAATTTTTGCCTTATCATATTTATCAGCTAACTGCCCAGCAGTTCCTGAAAAAATAAAAAAAGGGAAAATAAATAATGCTACAGCTATATTCACCCATAAATCTGAAGCGCTTGAATTGTTGGCAAATATTTCATAACTAATAATAACAATGATAGTATTTTTAAACACATTATCATTAAATGCCCCCAAAAATTGAGTAATAAAAAAGGGCAAAAATCTTCGTGTTTTTAATAGTTCAAATTGATTATGAGCCATGCTCTTTCCTTATTATAATTTTATTTGTCAGAATTTACCTTAATTTAATGAAAAAAACCTTTTACTATTATTAACTATTACTTCTTCAAGTAGTTGTGGGTCCTGCTGCCTCAACTCGGATAGCTTATCTAATATAACGGGTAAAAAAGCGGGTTCATTTCTTCTTCCAACTGGTTTTATTTTCATTGTTTTTTTCATTAAATTTCGTGGCAAAAGATAAGGAGCATCTGTTTCAATCATTAGACGGTTTTCAGGTATATGCCTAACAGCCTGCCGTAATGCATCGCCTCTTTTCTCATCACAAAGCCAACCCGTAATACCGATATAACAGTCCAGCTCAAGATAGTCGACTAATTCTTCTTTGCCATCAGTAAAACAATGTACCACTATTCGACCCAAATCTTGTCGATAAGTTTTCAAAATCTCTAAAAACTGCTTATGAGCGTCTCTTTGGTGCAGAAAAACCGGCATTTTTGTTTCGCAGGCTAATTCCAGTTGCTTCACAAAGACCTCAACCTGTACCTGTTGTGGGGAATAATTACGATTAAAATCCAGCCCACATTCACCAATAGCTTTGACATTTTTGTGTTTGAGTAACTCTCTGAAGGAATCCAGATGGATGCTTTTAAATTCACTGGCATCATGAGGATGACAGCCACAGGTTGAAAATAGAAAATTCGGGTGATCATTGCACAAGGCGAGTGCCTGCTGACTCAACTTTAAATTGGTGCCAGTAATCACAACATTTGTTACGCCCGCTGCTTTTGCTCTCAATAATACCTCATTATAATCTTTTGAAAAAATGGGGTTTGTTAAATTAGCACCAATATCTATCATGGGTAATGAAAAATATTTATTTTATCCTTTTAACGTAAACTTTGATTTTCAAACCTTTTACATGTAGGCGATACCCTCCAAAAACTCCTCTATCTATTGTGACTTCAGGATTTGTTGCTTTGCGAAAGACTTTTCCCTCTCCTATCTGCTTCCAAACCTGTCCATTTTGCAATTTAAATATTGTTTTTCCTGACCAACCTTTGAATTCACCATCAATTCTCGAATGAATTTTTTCCAACTTATCACTTGCTTTTTGTTCTTCCAGGCCAAATGTGGAAGATTTGGATTCTGCTTTCATTGGCTGAATTTTAGAGTCTATGCTAACCGCCTTTTTTGCGACCATTTGCTTTACTACTATGTCCCCATTTAAAGTCTTTACAACCTTATCAAAACAGGACAGGCGTTTTAAATCACTTTCTATTTTTGCACATTGTTTTATAGAAAGAATTTCTTCGTTTGCATATGACTGCGTGATATGAAAAAAACAAATTAAAGCTAAAATTATTGCGAATTTATTCATCAAATGGTTCATATTCTGAATGCCCCCTACCAGGTTTTACCCAACGTGAAAAAAACAGTCCCGCTTCATACAAAAACCACATTGGTATAGCCAGGACGGTTTGAGAAATAACATCTGGTGGCGTTAACAACATGCCCACAATGAAAACACCTAAAATAACATAGGGTCTTTTTTCACTTAATTTTTCTCGAGTGGTAATACCCGACCAGATTAATAATACTGTTACAATAGGTATTTCAAAAGCAACACCAAAAGCAAAAAAAATAGTTAGCGTAAAATCAAGATAACTATTGATATCTGTCATCACTTTTACGCCTTCTGGTGCTGTACCAATAAAAAAGGGTAAAGCCAGCGGGAACAAAACAAAATACGCAAAGGCTACACCGCCATAAAATAAAAACACACTTGAAAATAATAGAGGTGCGGCCATTTTCTTTTCATGTTTATATAAGCCGGGTGCTATAAATTGCCATATCTGATTTAAAATAAATGGCATTGCCAGGAAAACGGATAACACCATGGTCAGTTTAAAGGGTGCGAAAAAAGGTGAGGCAACCCCCGTGGCAATCATAGTGCCACCTTCTGGATAATTTCTCAGTAAAGGTTTTGATAATATTTCGTAGAGATCATTTGAAAAATAAGCCAAGCTGATAAAAATAATCACGATTGAAAGTACCGCTCTCAAAAGTCTATCTCTTAACTCGGACAAATGTCCTATTAATGAATTTTCACCATGGCCTCTATTTTCATTCATGGTCTTTATCACCAGATTTTTTTACTTTTTTTGGTGCTGATTTTTTCTTTTTCTTTTTTGGAGTAATGCTTTTTTCAGCGGGTTGATTTGCAATCTTTTCGGCAGCTTCTTCGTTTGGATCATGGGGCTTTTCATCAAATGAAAAAATTTCTTCTACAGGTTTATTGAGCTTTTTACTCAATGAGTCTGCCTGCTTCATTATTGTTTCATTTTTATTGGCGAGTTCTTTTCTGAGATCTTCAACTTCCAGTTCTCGCTCTATCTCGGAACTCAGATTTTTGGCAATATTACGAATTTTTCGCACCCAGAGACCAACTGATTTTGCAGCCTGCGGCAACCTCTCCGGACCAAGAATTAATAATCCCAGCACGCCGATTAAAACTAATTCTGAAAACCCAATATCAAACATTTATTTATTTTTTTTTGATTCAACCGGTTCGCCTTCGCCTTCAATTACTCTACCAGCGTCTTTGCTGGTTTTATCATCTACAGACTTCTCTTCATCATCGTTGACAGCACTTTTAAAGCTCTTTAAAGCCGACCCTAAATCACCACCCAGGTTTTTCAATTTTTTTGTGCCAAATAACAATATAACAATTACCAGAATTATTAATAACTGCCAAACACTAATTCCACCCATAATTCTTTACCTTTTATTCAAAACCAAATTTGCGACCACCGAGAATATGAAAATGAATATGATCCACTTCCTGCCCCCCATCCGGTCCCGTGTTAATAATTGTTCGAAAACCACTCTTCAGCCCTAGTTGCTGAGCTATTTTGGGTATCGTCATCATCATGTGCGCCATAATCTCACTATCCTCATCACTCAGATGCGCTAAACTCTGGATCGGTTTACGAGGGATTAATAACACATGCACCGGCGCCTTTGGTGCAATGTCACGAATACAGATAACAACATCATCTTCATAAACAAAATCAGCTGGTATCTCTTTCGCCATTATTCTTGTAAAGATTGAATCTGTCATCATATCCTCTTTAAGTGTAGTTCATAGCCTGCATCATTCATATGTCCAGACCCATATTACTCACCGGATTATACCCTTTATCCCCTGTTATACGCTATTTTGCGTAAAAATAAGCGCCAGCCCAAAGGCCTGTTGCCACGATTGCACTGATTATAGCCAGATCTCCAGAAGCGATTACCGATAATATAGCAGCCGTTAGTGTACTACTGGCTGCCATGCTGGTAATTAACACAAACCGCATTTTTACTTTAGCGAGTCGAGACTGCTCGTCCAGGGCTTGCGTGATAGCATCCAGTTGTTGAGGCAAATGTGGTAATACATTAAGGCTTTCATAAAGTATTTGTGGCATTTCCGGTAACTTTTCTCGCCAATAAGGCAGCTGGTTTTTCACTTCATGAATAAGTTGTTTTATTCCCATGCGCTCTTTTAACCAGTTTTCCAGATAAGGTTTAGCGGTTTGCCATAAATCAAGTTGTGGGTAAAGTTGTCGACCTAAACCCTCAACATATAACAGGGTTTTTTCAAGTAAAACCAGCTGCGGCTGAACTTCCATATCAAAACGGCGGGCAACCTGGAACAGCTGGATTAAAAATTGACCAAATGAAATCTCATGTAGAGGGCGCCCAAAAATTGGTTCACACACCGTGCGAATAGCCGCTTCAAATTCAGCCACAGATGTCCCCTCTGGTACCCAGCCAGAATCCAGATGCAACTGCGCAACTTTATGGTAATCACGATTGAAAAAAGCCACAAAATTTTCAGCCAGATAACGTTGATCCTGCGTGGTTAAAGAACCCATAATGCCACAATCTATGCCAATGTAGCGGGGATTGGCTTTGTTCGTGGTATCCACAAAAATATTACCGGGATGCATATCGGCATGAAAGAAATTATCCCGGAAAACCTGGGTGAAAAACACTTCTACGCCCTTTGCCGCCAGTCGCTGCATATTTACACCAGCTGTTTTCAAAGCTTTAATATCTGAAACAGGAACACCATAAATGCGCTCCATAACCATGATGTTATCTCGGGAAAAATCCCAGTAGACCTTTGGAATAAAAAGATCCGGGGATCCTTCAAAATTCCGCTTTAACTGCGCCGCATTTGCCGCCTCCCGCCGCAAGTCCAGTTCATCGAAAATTGTCTTACGATAATCTGCCACCACTTCCGGTAACCTCATGCGTCGGGCTTCCCGGTAATTATTATGAATAAGCTGCGCCAAACCTTCTAAAAGATCAAGATCACGAGTGATGCATCGTTCCACATCAGGTCGTAACAATTTGATAACTACATCTTCACCTGAGTTTAATGTTGCTCCATGAACCTGCGCAATAGATGCTGAAGCCAGTGGGGTTACTTCAAACTCGGCAAATAATTCGGCAATGGGCGCACCCAGGGACTGTTCAATAATGCTTTGTGCCAAAGTACCTGCAAAAGGTTCTACCCTATCCTGTAAATATGCCAGTTCCTCGGTGATGTCATCAGGAAACATGTCCTTTCGAGTTGAAAGTAACTGGCCAAACTTTATAAAAACCGGGCCCAGTTCCTGCATTGCCATACGTAAACGCTCACCACGCCCAGCCTGCTTTAAACGTCTTGTATTAAAGGGTTGTAGCAAGTGTAACAGTCGAGTAAATTTATGTAATCGAGTACCTTTTAGAAATTCATCCAGACCATAGTGCAACATAACACTCTGGATCCGGTAGACTCTGAGCAATCGCTTACCACTCATCATGGTGAAACCCTGCCCGGTGGCGACAGTTGATTATTCAAACGCCTGACCCTTGCTTCCATACGGGCAACGTCAGCACGTAAGGAGGCATTATCTTCAGCAAAATTCTCAGCTTCTATTTTTGCAGGCAACAATTGCGCTTCTTCCTGAATATAATCTTGTGTATTCTCACTAAAATTTTGTAAAATTTGCCTGAGGCTCTTTTTTATACTTTCAGCCGTATCAATTACCTGTCGAGTGATGGGGTCACCAAATAATCGGCTCAGAGACTCTTCCCATTCAGGCGAGAGGGAAGCCAGTAATTTCTCAAAATTCTGCCCCACCGCTACATCACCAGAAAATTTGACCTCACCTCCAATCACCTGCAAACCTTTTCTTCTTGCATCCATTAATTTTAAAAAGCCTCGAATACTGCCCGTTATAATGACATCCACCGATTCATTTATCTGGCTATTATCTGTATCTGAAACCGTTTGTGGTCTTACGAATACACCCTCTTCACCCGGTAAAAAAAGTAATGTAGTTGAAAAGTCGGTTATCTCGAATGCAATAACTTTACCCTGTAGCAGAGCTACTTTTTGCTTCCAGTCCGGATCCATGGCCGTTGCCTGACCCAGAGCGACTTCTAATAAATTGCACCCTACCGTGCTAAGGATCCATTTCATGGTTTTCAGGCTTTCCAGCCACGGTGTAGGGCAACGATACCGCCCGTTAAATTATACACATCAACCCGATCAAACCCGGCATCTAACATCATTTTTTTCAGTGTTTCCTGATCGGGATGCATGCGGATCGACTCTGCCAGATATTGATAACTATCGGCATCGTTGGCAACCAACTTACCTATCTGCGGTAAAATTCGAAAGGAATACTCATCATAGATTTTGCCCAACCAGGGCTGCTCAGGCTTTGAAAATTCCAGAACCAGTAAACGACCTCCAGGTTTTAAAATTCTCAGCATAGATGCAAGAGCGGCTTCTTTATTGGTGACATTTCTCAAACCGAAAGCAATAGTAATACAATCAAAATAATTATCTGGAAAAGGCAGGCACTCTGCATTTGCCTGAACATACTCGACATTACCGATAATACCCTTATTATCCAGTTTTTCTCTGCCCACTTTTAGCATGGAATCGTTGATATCTGCTAAAATCACCAGTCCGCTACTTCCCACCAACTTACTAAACCTGGCTGCCAGATCACCGGTTCCACCGGCCAGATCCAGCACCTTCTGTCCCGCCCTTACACCGCTTAAATCAATTGTGTAACGTTTCCACAGACGATGAATACCAAATGACATCAAATCATTCATCACATCATAACTCTGGGCTACCGAATGAAAAACACCGGCGACTTTAGTGACCTTTTCGTCAACCGGAACCTGTTTATAACCGAAATGTGTGGTTTGCTCTTGTTTCATGTTAAATCTCGTTGCTCAGCCAGGGTTTTTTATAACTTTAACCTGAAGTTACGGATTCAGGTTTAATATATGGACATCCTGTCCTTCACGTTGTTTACCTGCCTGATGGAGTTTGTCCAGGTAACTTTTCCAGTTTTGCTGGTAATTACTGGCCAGATTATACAGATATTCCCAGGTATAAAGACCACTATCGTGACCATCATCAAATATTAGCTTAATAGCGTAATTTCCAACTGGCTCAATATTTGATAAATTCACAAATCGCTTACCCTCAACCAGCGTTTCCTGACCCGGTCCATGGCCCTGAACCTCGGCAGAAGGCGAGAAAACCCTCAGGTACTCAATCGGTAACTCAAAATCATGACCATTACTAAACCCCAGATACAATTGCCGAGATTTTTTATGCCATTTTATATTATTCAGGCGATATGGCTGCATGCCAATCCATTTATTAACAACAAGTCATTGCCAGCATTATAACTCAGATAGCCATTGATGCTGTACCTATCTCAAGACAATTTTTATGCCGACTCCTTTCTATTTTAGGTATTTTTTGCTATAACTTAACCAAAGGCTCAACTTGCTAAGCCTCAGGACATCCTGTGAAAGGGGTGTCATTCCGAAAGCTTGCCCCATGACCGTAGGGGGTGCTTTGAGTGCTGTAATGGAGGAATCTTTCATTGACAACAGTATTAGCAG
>DRNA01000089.1 GCA_011322365.1 Aeromonadales bacterium
CCACCACGGCAATCATCTCGCGAATTTTGCGTTTAAGTGGAGACTTTGCAAACATAAGGGTCATGTATAAATCAAGATGATTAGTCAGCGAAGCCGGACTAAGGCTATGCAGCATCAACACTTCCGCTACCTGCCCCCGGCTTTTGATCACATCTTCATAGATTTCAAGTAACTCGCCTTCTGCATTTTCCGGTGAGATGGTTTCAATAAAAGCCATAAAAGTGCTCCATTAGATCAGTGTGTTAAGGGGTATGGTATTCAACATCTAGATTATTTATTAGCTGTTGTTTCTCTTCTTTCACAGCCTGGACTCTGGCTCGATAGATTTGTTGTGCAATGTCGGCAGGATTCTGGCAATTTTGTACGATTGTTTTTGTATCAATTGTGGAGGCCGTTTCTCTTAGCTGGCTAAATTGTTTGCGTTGGGGATAGTGTTTATTTTCCCAGCCGAGGCGTCCTTTGAAATCAGCTTCGCAGGTGACAAGGAACTGTTCAAAACGCTCTGGACGGCGGAAGGCATCCAGTTTCTCCAGTGTTTTTACTATGGTCTCGGGCTTCATTTCCATGAGACGATGGCAGTGAAGATGGAATTCACTGCTTAAACTGGCTAGTTCGCACCAGGACTTTGGCGCTTTAATACGCTGGCAAAGTTCTTTTATGATTGGGACGCCAGCTTTTTCATGGCCTTTGTGGCTGGGCCAATGGTTTTTTGGTGTTTTAGCCTTACCCAGATCATGACAGAGAGCAGCAAATCTTACCGATGCATCACCACTAATCCGAGCACATTGTTGTAGTACCATCAAGCTATGGATGCCAGTATCTATTTCCGGGTGCCAGAGTGGTGGGTTGGGGATCCCGAATAGATTATCAATTTCGGGAAAGATAACTTTTAAGGCACCACAGTCTCGTAAGATCTGGATAAAGACCTCGGGGGACTTTTCTGTGAGGGCACGATTAAATTCTTTAAAGATACGTTCAGCAATAAGCGCATCGACTTCACCGCGAGCAACCATCTGTTTCATCAATGCCAGCGTTTCATCCGCTATGGTAAACCCTAAATGAGCAAATCGAGCGGCAAAGCGAGCTATTCTGAGTATCCTTACCGGATCTTCAATAAAGGCATCTGAGACATGACGTAAGATCTTTCTGTCGAGATCCTGCTGACCCTGGAAAGGATCAATAATGCGGCCCTGAGCATCTTTAGCGATAGCGTTGATGGTGAGATCCCGTCGAATCAAATCATCTTCCAACGTAACCTCAGGGGATGTATGAAATTGAAAACCGTGATAACCCACAGCGGTTTTGCGTTCGGTTCGGGCCAGTGCATATTCCTCTTTGGTTTCAGGGTGAAGAAAAACCGGGAAATCCTTGCCCACCGTGATAAAACCCTGTTCCAGCATGGTTTCCGGGTTGACACCCACTACCAGCCAGTCTTTTTCAGTTACCGGCAAACCGAGCAATTCATCTCTGACAGCACCACCCACCAGATAGACTGTGCCATTGGGGATATTAAAGTTATTATTCAATCTTTCCAGTTCCACCATTTCAATTTTTCGGGATCCTGTATATCATGATTGGCATAATAGTGACATAACCTGAAAACATATAACATACAACGATCAACTTTAACGCCCTGATAGTCGCATAAAGCCAGGTACATTTTTTCGGGATCGGCGGATTTTAGATCATCAATCTGTCGATACCCCAGATTAACCAGATCCTGAGCGATACTGACACCTACTCCAGGTATTTTTCTGAATATTTTCAGGGATAGCTGAATATCTGGGTCTATTTGCTTGTTGTGTATACTCATGACACAATTATTCTAACCTGAAACAGGGCCAAGAGCCGAGAAATAAATGTATTGTAGTTACTTTGGATTTTCCGAGCGACCTTTTACTATCGCCCCGAATCCTAAATATCTTTTTATGAGCGACCGCCACAGAGAAGCATTAGCTCATCTGGTATTTGGTGTGGGTGAGAGTGGTGGTTTTGTGTTGCTCACAGGTGAGGTGGGCACGGGAAAGACCACGGTCTGTCGCTGTTTGTTGGAGCAGCTTCCTGAGAATACGGATATTGCCTTTATTCTTAATCCGAAATTAACCGCTATCGAGTTATTACAAACCCTTTGCGATGACCTGGAACTGGATTATGGTGCTGATGAGCCATCTTTTCAGCCTACCATGAAAACACTCAATGATGTACTAAATAGGCATTTACTCAAGGCCCATGGTGAAGGAAGGCATACGGTATTACTCATTGATGAAGCTCAAAATCTTTCGACCGATGTGCTAGAACAAATTCGCCTGCTGACCAACCTTGAAACCAATGAAAAAAAATTACTGCAAATCATTTTAATTGGACAGCCCGAATTGAAGACCATGTTACTTCAAAATGAATTAAGGCAGCTTTCTCAGCGTATCACGGCTCGATATCACCTTGAACCACTTGATCTGAATGAAACCACTGGTTATATCAATTATCGACTGGCTGTTGCGGGTAATGACAATAATATTTTTGCCACCCAGGCGGTTTTAGTTACACATAAATTAAGTCAGGGTATCCCACGAATCATAAATACTATCTGTGACCGAGCTTTATTGGGAGCATATTCCAGAGGAAAAAAAGTGGTGGATGCTCCGCTGATTAAACAGGCAGCCCGTGAGGTTTTAGGTAAAAAAGGCTTAACCAAAAATGATTATCATTTACAGGAAAACAGGAAGAAATTTTTAGCCGAATTTTCCTTGAAACAACTTTTACTGTGGTTGATATTAATTGCTATTGGCATGATGTCAGGTTGGTATATCAGCAGGCAGAACATTTTAGAACCCCCGACTAATAAACATTCATCCTTGCAGTTAAATTTAGCTTCAAATCAAATTGACACGATCGAACAGCAGGAACAGATACCAGAGAAGAATAAAATTCCTGACGGAGGTGATAGATTTTTAACAAAGTTGGCAAATTTTTCTTTTTCCTACGCTCAGGCTATACCATCGTTGGCAAAAATCTGGGGGGTTGATAATGTGAAAGACTGTCTCGATCTTCAACGCCTCCATTATCGTTGTGAATTATTGCAGGGTAGCTGGGGACAAATGTTGGCCTATGATCGTCCGGCCATGCTTTCGGTAATGATTAACGGTGAAAGAAAATATATTCTGATTTATAAAGCCAGTGCAACAGATGCTCAATTAGTATCACTAAACAATTCTAATTCAAAACAAATATTTTCCAGATTGCAACTAGAGAGTGTCTGGAGTGGTGAATACAGTTTTATCTGGCTGCCGCCAAAAGGGTTTAATAAAACCATAAAACGTGGAGACAGTGGTATTTTGGTGCAATGGCTGGAGCAGCAACTTTTGCACATTACCCAACCCGAATTATCCAGAGATAGCATTATACCCACAACTATTCGCTTTGACTCGGCACTAGAAAAGCAATTACAGAATTTTCAGAAAAAGTATGGATTGAATGCTGATGGCATTGCGGGGATGAGAACTATTATGTTAATTAATCAATTAGTCAATCCGAATATACCCCGATTATCCATTATGGATAAAATGACTACGGTTACACCAGCTGTCATTGAGCCATCTGATTTACCTGAACCTGAAGTCAGCACAAAGGAAGAACAAAATGTCACTCATCCTTGATGCCATAAAAAAATCAGAAAGAGAGAGACAGCAACAGGAAATTCCAAACCTGAATGCTGACCATAATGAATATCATAAACCGGCTCGGAATTATACCTGGCTCTGGATAACTGTATTTCTATTGTTACTCGGAACTGCATATTTTGTTTATCAATGGCTTTCCAAAGCACCGAAAGATGAATACACAGAAACTGCAACTAGCGTTAAATTAGCCTCAGAAGTTAAATCGTCCCCATCCATATTGAAGCCTAATCCTCAGGAGTTGCCATTATCTACCAATAACCAACAGAATCAGCAGAATGAAAAAAAATTAATTCAGCCGGCTTTGTCTGCAAATAAAAACTCTTCTTTACCTCTCCAGCAAAAGGATAATTTAACACGTCCACTAAAGAATGAAAGCCCAATACAACAGAACACAATTAGCACTTCACCTTCGGCAATAAACAGAAACAGGGACAATAAGATCATTGCAATCGAGTCTCTTCCATCATCAATTTTGAATAGTATTCCGGATTTAATTTATTCCAGTCATGTCTTTACCGGTGATGGTAGTACCAGTTTTATAGTGATTAATAAAAAAATAACCGGTGAAGGAGAAAATATTTCTAAAGATATTACGGTTGAAAGAATTAATGAGCTGGATGTGATATTAGATGTTGATGGTAGAAAAGTAAGGCTTGAAAAATTAAAAAGCTGGCGTCGAAAATGAATTTTAAAAATAAAAAAATAGCTACTAAAATTAGAAATAGTTTGCTGGTATTGCTGATTGCTGTTTTAAGTTTCGGGCTCTGGTTACCGAATTATCTGGTGCTGGAAAAAGGGATAAATATTAATATCACTTCTGATCGACTTTATAATTGTTTAACACATCCTGAAAACTGGCAACAGTGGGGTGCAAAATGGAAAACTCAACCCGTCGAATTCAAAGTGGGAGATCAATTAGAATTCACACAGTTGGTTAAGGCTTCGCCATTGGTAATTGAAGAACTGGTTGAGGGAGAATACATAAATTTTCAGGGGGAAATAATAAGTCTGGCTTTATTGTTGGAAAATGAAGGAACACAAACCTGGTTAAGTATATCCATTGAAGAAAAACTGGGAAATAATCCATTAAAAAAACTTATGCGCCATTTCTTTCATAGTGGTACAACGCAACAATTGAACTTCAATTTGAAACTCATTGCTCAAACATGTGTTTGACTTAATGTGAAAGATGTGTGATGCAGCCCTCAAAGTGCGAATATTGCCTTTTTATTGTGTAACATATTCATTAGTATCTGGACTGTTTGAATGCTATTTCGAGCTGACAAAGTCTTGGCGATTGTCAGAAGTTTGTAATAATCATTAATATCAAGGAGTTAGTTTTGAGTCAGAAAACATCTGTTGCCGTTTTGGTGAGTGCTGTAGTAACCCTGATGGGGATTAATATACAGTTAAAGCCGATATACGCGTCTTCTCTTACACTTCCAAATCAATCCAAAATTGTCGACAATAAAACTTCAATAAAAAAAAATAAAAGCTTTGTAAGAAATCGTCTTCCTCAAAAACTGGATATGGATGAAGGTATTTCAGGAGAGCAACGATTTATTGTGCGCTTAAAAGATCAGTCTATTGTTAGTTATGATGGCCATATTCCAGGTTATCCAGCCACACGATTAAATTTAAATTTAGCAAATAGTACTCTGAAACCAGTATCTGGAAATGCAGGCAAATTACCCAAGATTGATTTTTCTTCTACTAATGTAAAAGCTTATGCACATTTTCTACAGAAAAAACAGGACAGTGTTGAAAAAAAATCAGTAGCTTAACTGGGCGAAATATCCAACCTCTGGCTTCGTTTAAAAATGCCATTAATGGCTTTGTTATTACCTTGACTCCTGCACAGGCACAAAAAGTTTCGCAAATGGACGAGGTGGCTTTTATGGAAGTTGAAAGAAAATTTTTTGTTGACACTGATAGAGGGCCGGAATTAATTGGTTCAGCTAGCATTTGGGACGGTGCCGCCACTGGTGTTTCTTCGAAGGGAGAAGGAATTATTATTGGTATGATTGATACCGGCATCAATACGGATAACCCCTCATTTGCCGATATTGGAGGCGATGGTTATAACCATACCAATCCTAAAACCGGATTTCTAGGAGATTGTGCAAATGGATTCGCTTCACTCTGTAATGATAAGTTAATTGGTGTCAGAAGTTACTCATCCATTACAGATAATTATAGCGATACAGCTGTTTTTGGTAATAATCCTCCTGATAGCAATGGGGAAGATTATAATGGTCATGGTTCTCATACCTCAAGTACTGCTGGAGGCAATGTTTTATTGAATGTAGATTTGCTGGACCGACAAAATCAGGAGCAAGGTGGAGGTGTTAATTCTTCAGGTTTTAAGTTCGCGCAAATCTCCGGTGTGGCCCCACATGCTAATATTATTTCTTATCAGGTATGTTCGCCGGGAAATTCTGGTGACACCTATACCGGGTGTACAGGCTCAGCAATAGTCAACGCAATTGATGATGCGATTGCTGATGGTGTGGATGTTATTAATTTTTCTATCGGTGGCGATACGCCCTTTAATCCCTGGACAAGTGCTCAGGAACTGGCCTTTTTGAATGCTCAGGCAGCAGGCATATTTGTAGCCACTTCAGCTGGTAATAGTGGCCCTGCTGCGGAAACTGCGTTTAAACCCTCAGCCTGGTATACCGCAGTAGCAGCTTCTACTCATGGCCGAACGCTCTCGAGAGCTTTTCAGTTTGATGGGAATAGTTATGCCTTTGCAACGGGAACTGGACCGGCAATTACAACGGATGTCACAGCTCCGGTTATTTATGCAGGAGATGTTGCAGCAAACAATTTTGAAGGTTGTAGTGCTTTTACAGCAGGGGATTTTAGCAATTCAATAGCCTTAGTAAAACGAGGAGCCTGTAATTTTTCAGTTAAAGTTGATAATGCAACAGCGGCTGGTGCGGTTGCGGTTGTAGTGTTTAATCATGAAACGGGTGGAGATGTATTGGTCTCTATGGCTAGCCTGGAATCGACCACAATACCATCAGTTTTTATTGGAAACACAGATGGTCTGGCCGTAGTTACCAGACTTAGTCAGACCACAGGTATTTCAGGTACTATTAAGGCTCAGTTTAGTCGTGTTATTGGTGCTTTTGATAATATGGCAGGGTTTTCTTCCAGAGGGCCAGGTATGACTGTTCCTGATGTTATGGTTCCACAGGTTTCGGCACCGGGTGTTTCGATATATGCCGCTTTTGCCGATCAGCAATTTGGGCATGACGTTTCAGGCCCCTCGACTGCTGATTTTTCATTTTTACAGGGTACTTCAATGGCAAGTCCTCATGTGGCAGGTGCTGCAGCTCTGATTAAATCGGTTCATCTGAATTGGACGCCCGATAATATACGGTCTGCATTAATGATGACTGCAACCACAGATATGCGGAAAGAAGACACCACTACACCAGCCGATATTTTTGATCGGGGAGCCGGGCGTATTCAGGTTGATCTGGCGGTGAATTCAGGATTAGTCATGGATGAGACCAAAGCTAATTATCTTGCGGCTGATCCAGCAAAGGGTGGGAATGTTACAACCTTAAATATTCCCAGCATGGGTAATGCTAAATGCCGTATTAGCTGTAGTTGGACTCGAACTTTTACTGCAACAAAAACCGCTACCTGGGCGGTAGCAACAACGACATCCAATGCTAATTTTGTAGTTACTACAGATTCTTCAGCAGGCTTTACCCTCCAGGCCGGTCAGTCAAAATCTATTACTGTGACCGCTAATGTATCAGCCATACCTTTTGGGCAATATGCTTTTGCGGAACTGGTTTTAACACCCTCTGATAATACAATCCCAACAGCCCACCTTCCGGTTTTTGCAAAACCTTTCACCAGTAATTTACCGCAAAGGATAAACGTTTCTGCTAATAGAAACGCCGGCTCTCAGGCTTTCAGGAATGTAGAATCTCTCGAAGTGACCAGTTTCACTCCTCGTGTATCGGGTATGAATAAAGCCAATTCATCTACACAAACCGTGGCGGCTGATTCTAATAATAGTTCAGCATTTGATAACGTCACTGATGGTATAAACTTATCATTTATAAATATTACCAATGCTAACCAGTTTTTGCTAGCACAAACAACAAACTCAACTGCGCCTGATCTGGACCTATTTGTAGGACTGGACGCTAATAATGACAACCTGCCTTCTGAAAATGAAGTATTGTGCGAATCACTTTCTTCAAATGCTGAAGAGACCTGTTTACTTGAAAATGTAGCCATCGGCAACTATTGGATAGTCGTACAAAATTTTACTGGCTCTGCAGCAGCAACTGATTCTTTTCAATTAATTAGTGGTGTTTCCGGAACAACAGATTCTGGAAATCTAACCATTACTGGCCCTCAGACTTCAACTCAATTTGTGCCCTACGACATCCGCTTGCAATGGGATGAATCTTTACAACCGGGCGATATTTATCTTGGTAGCTTTGATCTGGGCACTGATACTTCAAATCCGGGAAGTTTAGGTCGTTCTTTAGTGGTTTTAACACGCGATTCAGATGATATATCGATTACAGCCGATAAGGTGAATCCGGCGGCAGGTGAAGTTGTGACCTTTACAGTTACTACAGTAGCCAATAGAACAGATGAGGATATTGACTATACTATTAATGCCTCTATTCCTTCGGGACTGGTTTTGGATGAAGCTTCAGTAACTTCAATTTCCGGGAATGTTCAAACTACAGCTACTGGCTTCGACTGGAATTTTACTGCTCTAAAATCAACGACGTCTAATGCTAGCCTGACCTTTTCTGCAACTGTTCAAAGTTCAGCTATCAATTCGCAATTAACACAGAATATAAGCAGCACCTCCTCTAATCCGGGCGCAAAGACTGAAACAAAATCAACTATACTCAATGTGGCTGGTAATCTGGCTATTGAAACCATTGCTGATGTGATCACAACGGTCAATACACCAGTAAATGGCATTGTGGTAAATTATACAGATGCCAACATGGATCCTAATACAATTACCATCAGTGCAACCAATGGAAGCATCAGTAATCTTAGTGGTAATACCTCAGGTTCAACTTTTGATGTGATTCCTGATCAGGATTATACAGGTGATATCAATGTAACAGTAACTGTCACGGATGATGCTGATCCTCAGGATTTTGCTTCGACCAGTTTTAACATTGCAGTATTGCCTCCGAATACTCTTCCGAATGTGGTTATAAATGCTCCGGATACGGTTACCCAGGGTGTAAATACTCTGACACTGGATGGGAGTGGTACTACAGATGTAGATGGTGATCCGTTAACTTATAACTGGGTTCAGACCTCAGGGACGAATATGACTATAACCAATAGCACCAGTGCGGTGGCTACCATTGCAGCCAGTAATCTGATCACTGGAACCTTTACCATTGAACTCAGAGTCAACGATGGCAGAGATACTGCCACAGCAAGTAAAACCATAACGGTAGTGGATCAGGTTGTTGTCACCCCACCACCTTCTTCCGGTGGTGGTGGTGGTTCCATCGGCTGGATACTGCTTTTATTGCCTTTGTTGAAATTAACAAAAAAGTAGCATATACCCAAAGTCATAAGGGGAGCCAATTGGCTCCTCCTTTTTTTGAATCAGATTTCAGGGTCGCCTAATGAATACCATGCATCCATTTTTTCATCAGTGGCACAAGAATTAAAAAGACTATCGCGGTAACAAAACCAATTTTTGCAGAAAAGATAAACAAAGTTTCATATTTGCCAATTGCAAAAGCCACATCACTGACTTTACCAGCATCGGTTGCCAGAGCAGCCAGTTTACTCAGTTCTGCTGCCAGAATTTCTGAATAGGATGTGCCGAGGAACCAGGCCCCCATCATTAAACTTACTACTCGTTTCACTGATAACTGCGTCACTGCTGACAAACTAATGGGTGAGAGCGTCATTTCACCAATTTCCAGTACAAAGTAGGCCAGCACTAAAAACCAGACGCTGATAAGGCCATTGGCTCCAGATGAATGAGTCGCCCAAACCAGAACCAGAAAGGCCAGCCCGGCAAAAAAGAGCCCGATGGCCATTTTTAAGGGGGTGCTGGGATTAATTTTTCTGGCATCCAGATAGGGCCAGAGCCAGGTAAAAAAAGGTGTTAACACTAAAATAAAAAAAGCTCCCAGTGCGGTTAACTGGCTGGCACTCAACTCCGTGCCAAGCATGGAACGATCCATCACCCGGTCAGACATGGCTACCCAGGACGAATAGGTTTGCTCATAAAGACCAAAAAATAATAAACCTGCAAATATAATGACAATCAGCGCCATCATTTGCTGACGCTCGGCCTTGTTACAGTATTTGATCATAAACCAGCCGATACCAATGGCTAATATCAGCGTTATGCTGTGTAGTAACCAGATGACAGGCGAGACTGAAGGTAACCAGGAAACTATCTGAAGACTAACCGAATGTTTTTGCAGTAGGCCCCATACCAGTGTCAGGCTGAGAATAGCTAACAGGTAAATCCAGTATTCTGTGGCCAGGCCAAAACGTTTTTCTTTTAATCGTTCCGGATGTGCTGATTCTGCGTGACCATGCAGATACTTCTGACCTTTAATAAATACAATAAGACCCGCCAACATACCAATACCTGCCAGACCAAAGCCATATTTCCATCCATAGGTTTCGCCCAGATAGCCGCAGATAAGGGGGGCGATCCAGGCGCCCAGATTAATACCGGCGTAAAACAGAGTGAAACCGGAATCACGGCGCGGATCATTTTGTGGGTACAGTTTGCCGACAATGGTGGAGATATTAGGTTTCAGGAAGCCGACACCCATGATAATTAAAGAAAGTGAAAAATAAAAGATTTGCAGTGCTTGGGTATCACGCACTATTTCCCCAGAGACTTTGCTTGCAGCGTGTCCTTCAAAAGCCATACCAAAATGACCCATTACCAGTAAGGAGGCACCGAAAATGACGGCTTTTCTCATGCCCAGGTAACGATCAGCAATGAGTCCACCAACTACTGGCAGGGCGTATACCAGTGCACCGTATGCGCCTAACAGGTTGTATCCATACTCATCAGTAAATAGGTGGTATTTCACCAGATAAAGAAAGAGCAGCGCCTTCATGCCATAAAAAGAAAAGCGTTCCCACATCTCGGTAAAGAAACAGACGTAGAGCCCTTTAGGGTGGCCAAAAACAAGTTCATTAGCCGGAATTTCAGTTTCAATGATTGGCATGTTCCAGAGACTCCATTTGTATTA
>DRNA01000090.1 GCA_011322365.1 Aeromonadales bacterium
GATTCGGTCACCGTGTCCATCGCGGCAGAAACTAATGGGATATTTAACTCGATTTTACGCGTTAGTCGCGTTTTCAACACCGCTTCATGAGGCAGAACTGTTGAGTGAGCTGGTAAGAGAAGAACATCATCGAAAGTGAGGGCTTCGTGAGCAATGCGCATAATAGCTTTATCGCCTCGTATAATTATGGCCGGGAAGTCGTAACATGAACGATTACATAAAACCCGGCAGAAACCAAAGCGAAATTATACAGATTGTATTAGTTGAGGTAAATAGTTACTCTTGCACTTTGTTAGAATAAAACGCCGCCTGAAATGGCTAAATAGCTTTCCAATAATAATCTGATGCCCATGAATGACCACATTAAAAAACCTGCCAGAAAAATCTTCAGCATTTCACAGCTCAATAAACAGGCTAAGAATCTGTTAGAAACCGGGTTTGGTCTGATCTGGGTTGAAGGTGAGATCTCAAATCTGAGTATTCCGCAATCAGGTCACTGGTATTTTACCCTCAAGGACAATAACGCACAGATTAACTGTGCCATGTTTCGTAATAAAAATCGTTTTATCAACCCCCCAGCAGACGGAGACAGAGTGCTTATACGCACCCGGGTCAGTCTCTTTGAAGCCAGAGGCAATTATCAGTTAATACTTGAATATCTGGAACCTGCCGGTTTCGGTCAGTTACAACGACAATTTGAACAACTAAAAAACAAACTGGAAGCAGAGGGACTGTTTTCAGAGGCACACAAAAAAACCATTCCCCATCCCATTTATCAGTTAGGGTTAATCACCTCCGCTACCGGAGCTGCCATTCATGATATTCTGAGCATAATCAAACGTCGTTTTGCTGCCATGGAAGTCATTTTATATCCGGTTCAGGTACAGGGTGATCGGGCCCATGAATCGATTATCCAGGCTCTCGAAGTTGCCCAGCAACGTAATGAAGTGGAAGCTCTACTCATCACTCGAGGGGGTGGCTCTTTAGAAGATTTATGGTGCTTTAATGAAGAAGCCCTGGCCCATGCTATTCATCACTGCCAGTTACCGGTTATTTCAGCGATTGGACACGAAGTTGATTTCACTATTGCAGATTTTACAGCCGATCTCAGAGCATCTACCCCTTCAGCAGCAGCAGAAATACTTACGCCTGATACACAACAGCTACTACACCGTTTAAGTCGTCTGCAGCAGCAACTCCATCAACAGATTAAAAATACGCTGCAATTAAAACAGCAACAGTTAGACTGGCTATCCAGGCGACTGATTAATCCGGCACAACGTCTGATTCAACAGCATAAAGACTTAAAGGTACAATTTAAACGACTCAATGCTGCTATTAAACAGCGACTGCAAAACTTCCAGCAGCTGCTCCTATCAAAAAAGACTCAACTCAGACAACTGGCCCCTCATCAGAAAATCCTCACTAACCAGCAATTAATAAATCAGTTACAACAAAGACTGAATCGGATAATACGGCAAATTTTGAGCAATCAACAGCAGAAACTGTCTTCAGTCTCCCACCAACTGGATACATTAAGCCCGTTAGCAACATTGCAACGAGGTTTCACTATTACCCGCACTATAGGTAAAGAAGTTATTAATTCTCCTTCAACCCTAAAAAAAGGGGAGCTGATCGAAACCGTTTTTGCAGAAGGGAAATTACGCAGTAAAGTGACGCAAATATGTAAAAAGTAACAGTAACTTCATTTGCAATTGTCCAGCAGGTAAACTCGAACTTTGCTAAGTAACCCGATCTGACGCGGTCAAAGACCACGACTGTAGAAAAAATCCTGTTTGTTTAACGATGTATTTTGCCCTGTCAGTTAATAACCATCACCAAACAGTACCAGTTCTACCCCTCGAATAGTCCAGGGGCCTCTATCACCACCTACCAAAGGCATCAGACGGTATTTAAGTTCACCTGCCTCGTTAGTTTCGGTGTTGAGGATATCTCGTACTTTGCGAATTAATCTGGACCCGGCCAGATGAGCTGACCAGTCACGATATCCTGAGGGCCATTTTAAATCGTATTCTCGAGGTCGAGTACCACCCCATCCCGGAGTCAGGCCGATTCCAGGAAAACGCTCACCGACATCAGTTATACCGGCTTCACTCAATAAAAAGTCCAGACGACTGATGACCGATGCTGATACCCGACTATTCCATCCCGCCTGGGGTAATCTTTCAGGGGAATTTTCCAGGTGTGCTGTAGCTATGGCGGCAAGATAACTCCAGCCACTATTCATTTTTGCATTTGAATGTTCGTCTTCATTTAATGCAGCGGTAAAGACCGCTCTGACATTTTCATGTGTCACTTCTCGTTGTGGCATGCCCATCATATTGAAAATTTCATTAGCTACCCGCACCGCGTACTCTTTCTCGGTCTGGGTCCATTCAACATCAGATTCTATTCGTCCGGCTAATACGCTGGAATAGTAGGTCATGGGGGTGGCAGCAATTGAAAATTCAGCATAACCTGTGCGCGGTTTTGGCCAGAAAAAGGATTGTAAGCGTTCATGCCAGCTGCTCACTGCCTCTCCCAAAGCTTCACGTTGATACATGGGTTGATAAGGTTCTTCGTCAATCCATTGCACCAGTGCTTTGATAAATTCATCGTCGCTAGCCTGTTTATCAGGGAGCGTTGGAGGGTAAATATGGGCACCAATTACTTCAATACCGGCATCATCAATAATGACCGGATCATCAGATGATGTTTCAATGTCGGCCTGAATGCGTGCTTCTGCATAATTTTTCCATTGATCCTGCTCCATAAAGGTGCGTCGATTCCAGAAACCCAGGGATTTTTCGGTTAATTTAACCGCTGCAACCAATTCACCTGTTTCAGGATCATGGTAATCATTAACGGGTTCGATAAGATGTGAATTCAGTTCAATAAAGTCTCTGGTTGCCTGGGTTTTGTTACGGTAATTCCATGGCACCATCAGGCGACAGGCAACATCAAGGCTAAACCGGTGGCCAGCTGAGATCTGTTCACAAAGTTTTTCCGGGGAAGAATATACCGGCATAGCGCCAGTTTCCCATTGAGCAGGATCCTGACTAAAGCGTTTAAACCAGACCTTCCAGGCCGCGACAAATAATCCACGAGGTAACAGAAAATTACCTGCCTGAGTAAATTGAACCAGTGGGTATTGAATTAGCATGAAACCTAGCCTGAAAATATAGATTGTTAGAATTGTTTACAGCATAGGCAGTACGGGTGATTTTATCAAGGTCCAGGTATGATAACTCACTGAATTTATGATGAGATATATCATTTTCGCTAGCACAAAAGGATCCGGGCACACTCTCCAAAATGTAACTCATAAAATCACTGACAGTGTATTTTTGCTATGATATGATGCCCCGGTTTTATTAATGTAATGAATTGAGCACAGTCCAACACTAAAGCCCTCGTAGCTCAGCTGAATAGAGCGCACCCCTCCTAAGGGTGAAGTCGCAGGTTTGAATCCTGCCGAGGGCGCCAGAAGTTAATCCCGAATTTTTATTTAAACGGTTTTCTGAATTTAAAAGTAAATCGATCAGTATTGCCTGTAACAGTTTTTCGACCGACTTCGTAACGTAGTTCATCATCAGGTCGATAGTGTAATTTAGAATAATCGACAAATTCAAACCCGGCAGATTCGATTTCTTTTATGGCTAAAACCGGATCGACTCGTCTACCATTTTCATTATTCAAATCTTGCATGTGACGGCGTGTATGATCGACCACTGCATAAATCCCACCGGGTTTTAAAGCCGCGAAAACAGCTCGATTCATATTCATTCTGCCCTCTTTGGCAAAATTATGGTAGTTTCTGAAAGTTAGTACCATATCGATATTATTCACACCCAAATCAAACTTACCCAGGGTATAAAAACGAGAACCTTTAGGGCGATTAATAGAAGTACCAATTTTTAAGGCTTTTGCTTTTTCAAAGCCTTTTTTACCAAACAAAGTGTTTTCAACTCCTCCGGTACCAATGGCAACATAAAACTGACCCTTCTCTGCCATTACCGGTGCCAGCAATTTGGTATACCAGCCACCACCCGGTAAAAGTTCGATAATCTTCATATTATCTCTCAAACCGAAAAACTCCAGAGTTTGAATCGGACGTCTATTTCTATCTCTGGCTTTGTCTCTATCGCCTCTTACATCCGATTTCAGCGCTTTTTCCAGTTTACTTTTGACTGTGGAAAAATCTTCGGCCGCGACGGTAATATTTGTGGAGATTAATAACGTTAAAGCTAAGCATAATGTCTTCATAACGATCCCTTTTGTTGTGGTCAACCTGGTAAACATTCTCAATAGTATAAATTTTAATTTATCAAAAACATTACAGACTACATCAGTTCATCATCTAAAGCCATGATACTCTGCTCACCAGCCATTATGGATGCCTTAAGAGTTTGATGTTTTATCAGCACTTTATTGATAAAAAATTCTGCCAGTACGGTTTTCTGCTGCCTTTGTTGTTCACTGAGGTATTTTGTTCGCTCAAGTGAATTTAACGCTAAACACCACATCCCTGCTAACCAGCAAAGTCCAATAAGCTCCAGTAGATCCGTTGCAACACTTCCCGCTAACGCAGGTCTTTGCTGACATTGCTCCAGAAGCCACTCTACCGTAGTATTGAGTGTTGCCTGAGACTCCCTCAAGGTGCTAAAGAAGTTATCTCGATTAGCTAATGACAGTTTTCCAGTATTTTCAGCTTTTCTAATAGCGTCACTATACCATTTTGCAAAAATCTGGAAGCCTTCACCCTTATCCATCAATAATTTGCGACCAATGAGATCCATGGCCTGTATACCATTGGTTCCTTCATAAATTTGTGCGATACGTACATCTCTTACGTGCTGTTCCTGGCCCCACTCCCGAATATAGCCATGCCCACCTAAAACCTGCATACCAAGATTACAGCTCATAGACCCCATATCGGTATAAAATGCTTTCGCCACCGGTGTCAGAAAAGCCACCATTTTACTCGCCTGTGCCTTTTGTTCATTATCATCAGTTAATTCACTTTTATCCACCTGCATACCTAACCATACAGCAGACATTCTGGCGGCTTCAATATGCGAGCGCATCCACAATAACATACGTCGTACATCCGGTTGCTCCACAATAGGATCAGGACCACCTGTACTAGCAACTGGTGCGCGACTCTGCAAACGCTCTCTTGCATAATCAGCGGCAGTCTGTAGCGAACTATCCGCAAGACCTATACCCTGAATACCAATAGACAACCGCTCATTATTCATCATGGAAAACATATATTTCAGGCCCTGATTTTTTTCACCTACGAGGTAGCCTGTTGCGTCATCAAAGTTCATTACACAGGTTGCCGAAGCCTTAATGCCCATTTTATGCTCCAGAGCGCCACAGCTCACCGAATTTGCCTCAGCTGGATTCCCTGAACTGTCCAGCAGAAAACGCGGAACAATAAACATACTGATCCCTTTCACTCCCTTTGGTGCATCAGGCAGACGTGCTAATACCAGATGTATGATATTTTCACCAAGATCATGTTCGCCACCGGTAATAAAAATTTTAGTGCCATTAATAAGATAACTATCATCATCATTTTTAGTGGCTCGGGTTTTAATCAAACCCAAATCAGTACCCGCATGAGATTCGGTCAGGCACATGGTTCCTGTCCAACGACCTTCAATTAATGGGGGCAGCCAGGTGGCTTTCATAGCTTCTGATGCATGGTGTTCAAGTGCATGAACAGCACCAGAGGTTAATGAGGTATAGAGGCAAAATGAAGAATTGCTCGCGTGCAACATCTCATCCAGTAAAACATGTAATGTTTTGGGCATACCCTGACCACCGTATTCAGGACTTGCATTAAAAGCGGGCCAGCCACCCTCGACAAACTGATGGTAAGCTTCTTTGAAACCATCAGGAGTTACCACGCCTTTGTCGGTTAACACGCAGCCCTGTTCGTCTCCGCTACGATTAACTGGTGCTAATACCTGTGAGCATAAACGACCGGCTTCCTCTATAATGGCATTACACAACTCTTCATCCAGTTCAGCTGGATGGGCTAAATCTGTCAGAAATTGTTCAATTTGAAACATATCATGTAAAACAAAGGACATATTATTTAAAGGGGCTTTATATTCACTCACTTTTCTCACCTTGATAACTGGAATGTACACCTTTTAATAGTACACTGCTCCGACCAGATCTAACATACCTTTACCAGAATTTATACAAAAAAAAACCTCAAACTTGAGGTTTTTTTAAGAGCACTATCAGCTTTTGTCGGCATCAGGATCATCCGGATGTTCCAGTTTAAATTGCTTCCAGTAATCACTCACCGTCTGTTTCATATCTTTGTGGAGCATCATAATACCAAACAGGTTTGGTAAGGTGCTCATGGCAATTGAGACCGCAGCGATATTCCAGATCAATGTGGTATCGGCAAAAGACGCTACAAAAAAGCCAAGAATATAAACAATCCGATAAGGTAATACTGCACCGGTACCCAACAGATAGGTGATCGCTCTATCACCATAATAAGACCAGGCAATAGCCGTAGAAAAAGCAAACAATAACAGGCCAATAGTGACGATATATTGTCCCCATTCACCAAAAAAGCCCTCCATAAAAGCTTTGGTAGTCAGGCGTACGGAGTGGAGTAATGATTTTCCACTTACGCTAACTTCCTGATCAGTTATCTGTCCATCTTTAACGTTGAGCTCGCCATTAAACAGTTTGTCTTCACGTTTGAAAATAACATTTTCAGCAAAAGAACGTGAATTGAAAACGGTAAATCCAGAATTAACTGCTTCACCCTTTTTAACACTGATAACACCATTATAGAGTAAAGCATCCGATGGCAGTTTGTTATAATAACGAAACACTTTATCAACATCATCTTTGTTTGAATCTTCCAGAGTACCCGCAAATATTTTCATATCCGCTGGTTCAAAAGTGTTTTGATACTTTTTCGTCCAGACACCAGAAGACAGAATAACCAGACCAGTCAGGGTACAGATTATTATAGTATCAATAAAAGGTTCTAAAATTGAAACCATACCTTCTGATACCGGCTCATGGGCTTTTGCCGCTGCGTGAGCGATGGGTGCTGAACCCTGACCCGCTTCATTTGAAAACAGCCCTCTACCCACGCCTTTATTCCAGGCAAAAGCAACACTGGCTCCAAGGAAACCTCCCGTAGCAGCGGTTCCTGAAAACAGATTACTGAAAATCATGCCAAAGGAAGGTAAAATATTTTCATAATTTGCGCCGATAACCGCCAGCGCGCCAATAATATAAGTAACTGCCATAAAAGGTACAACGGTCGCCGTCACTTTGGCAATACGATGAATGCCACCTACGATCACCATTCCCAGTAATACCGCCAGAACAAGGCCGGTTACCCACTTATCAATATGAAAAGTTTCATTAATACCGGAAGCTATATTATTAATCTGTGGCATATTACCCGTACCGAATGAACTGATAACAATACCGATTGCAAACATAATAGCCAGCCACTTATAACCCAGTTTTCTTTCCATATAATACATGGGGCCACCAGCTATTGAACCATCTTCAGCCTTAACACGGTATTTATGTGATAAGGTGACTTCAACAAATTTGGTTGTCATACCTGCAAAAGCAGTTGCCCACATCCAGAACAGTGCAGCTGGACCCCCGATAGCAATCGCCAGCCCTACTCCACCAATATTACCGGTTCCTACTGTGCCGGATAATGCCGTAGTCAATGCCTGGAAGTGAGAGGTATCACCTTCATCGCCAGCTTTATCATATTTTCCCCGGGTAATTTTGAAGGCATGTTTAAAATATCGAATTTGGGGAAACTTAAGATAAAAAGTGAAAAATAAACCCACACCGATAAGAACAATGGGGAAATAGGAAGCCGAACCCAGGTATTGATCCAGCCAAAGGAAAAAATGATTAATTGAGTCCAAGAGTGTCTCCAGTGAAATTATTATTGTGATTCTTCTGGAATAACATCTTACCTATTTGTAACCCAAAGAGGAAGGGACAAGCGAAATCAAACCACTAATCAAAAAGAATTTAGCAGGAAATTCAACTAACACGGTCAGAGACATAGCCAAAGCAGGCCAAAACTGAATAGAGTACTTTGATATCTGGCAGCCGTCAGAGTATTAAGGTTCTCCTAGTGTTCGTGTCTTAATCGGGTACCATGGGTGACTGACAGGTCAATTTCTGCAGCGGACAGGGTCTTGGGGAAATAACAACCCGAAATTTGAGCAGAGGCCAGGCTCGCACCTGCCAATCGTGAATTTCTAAAATCAATACCACGAATATCCGCTCCTCGGAAATAGGCTCCAGCAAGATTGAGGTTATCAGCATTCAGGCCGCGCAAATCACAGTTCCGAAAATCACAATCCGTTAAATCAACGTCTTCACCTGCCTCGCGGCGACGATTAAACTCCTCAACTTTGCTCTCTCTTAACAGTTGAAAAAGTGGGTGTTCAATAAACTTCGGCATACCTGTACCTCCAGAAAAATCATTTTCTCCTTTAGTATAGTAAATTTTGCTCTAATTTCATTAGTGAAGCTGTGATTTAGTCCAGTTAACAATATCCGAAGCTCCCATGGCACCCGATTGTCGAGCAATCTCCTGTCCATTTTTAAATAATATCATTGTGGGGATACTTCTTATACCATACTGGGCAGCTACTTGCTGGGCTGTTTCTGTATTCAACTTGGCCAGACGAGCTTCGGGTTCCAATTGCTCAGTGGCCTGTTGAAATGCCGGTGCCATCATTTTACAGGGCCCACACCAGGATGCCCAGAAATCAACTAATACTGGAATGTCATTACGTGAAATCTGCTGCTGGAAGTTAGCGGCATTGAGCTCCAGAGGTTTACCATTAAACAATGCGTTATGGCATTTTCCACAATTTGGATGTTGACTCATTTTGTCAACAGGAATACGGTTTACCGCGCCACAGGAAGGGCAAACCACCATTTTAGATTGTGCTGTTGTCTGATTCATGATTCAAGTACCTTTATATGTGATCGCAAGCGCTCCAGCTCATCCATTAATTCCAGAACCAGAGCCGCTCCAGGGAGATTAATTGATAAATCTCGTTGTAAACGTCTCACGGTTTGCGCTCTTTCGAGACAGGAACCCGGGAAAACCAGAGTGGACGAATTCATTTCGTTGATATCATCAGTTGACAATTCCTGTGTGGAGATTGGTTCAATAATACCTTCTTCTACCAGAGTTAACACCCACTCTGCATTGGTAGTGCAAGCTCGGCTTATCTCCACAAGAGTCAATGTGTTCACATCATTGAGAAGCAGCCCCTGCATTATTTCATTCGTCGTCATAGTTACACTCCTAATTTGCTACGTGGATTGAAATCAAGCTCTTTTTTCATATCCTCATAGATTTTTTTAGCTTTTTCATCTTTTGCAGGTGGCACCACTATCTGTAACACCACATATAGATCACCAGGTATTTTTGCTGGAATGCCCCGGCCTTTCAAACGCAGTTTATTGCCAGAAGCCGAACCCGCGGGGATGTTCATATCTACAGTGCCAGCAGGTGTGGGAACCTTTACCCTGGCACCCAGAGCCGCTTCCCAGGGTGTAACAGGCAGATCCAGATAGAGATCCTTACCATCTACACGATATATTCTGTGGGGTTTGATGGTAACCTCCAGATAAAGATCACCTTTGCCCCCATTACCCTGACCTGGAGCACCTTGCCCTGTCAGCCGAATTTTCTGGCCTGATTTAATACCCTTCGGTATTTTAATATTCAGCGTACGTTGCTTTTGAACCACCCGCCCTTGCGCATCCAGTTCGGGCACCGATAACTTAATTGACCGTGTCGCGCCTGAAAAACTGTCTTCCAGATCAATACTGACCCTTGCATTCAGATCCTCACCCCGTACATTATAAGCGCGTTGACCTCCCGTCTGTCCATGAAAGCCACCGCCCTGAAATCCCTGTCCAAAAATAGATTCAAAAAAATCACTGAATTGAGAAGCATCACCCTGGGTATAACCACCACCATTGAAATCAAAATTGCCATAACCCGGCGGCGGCGTAAACTCCTGACCATTTTTCCAGTTAGCACCTAATTGATCATATGCTGCCCTTTTTTCAGGATCTTTCAACACTTCATAGGCTTCACCAACCAGCTTAAACTTTTCTTCAGCATTTGCATCTTTGCTTACGTCCGGATGGTACTTTCTGGCCAGTTTCCGATAACTGCGTTTAATCTCATCCTGAGAAGCATCACGCTTAAGACCCATCACTTCATAATAGTCTTTATATTCCATTCACAACCTCACTTTAATTTTCTATTCAGGATTTTCCAGGTTTAATCAACCAACACCACTACATGGGTAAAATGATCCCCCCGAAACATACCCTCTGAATTGGGGCAATCATTACAAATTCAATGTTAACTTTATGTTTTATTTCAAATAATTCTGTTTCAAAGTGAAACTGTTCTAGCGCTTTACTTAGTTTAATTTATAAACAATATCCTCTATCTGGTTACTGCATATATGTATTCTTTTGCTAATCTCCTTTAATTGTGCCAGCACTTCTCTTTGTTCCAGAATTGGTTCTATCTGTTCCTGCTTAAATAAACCAGACAATGTGTTCGCATAAACTTTTATCAAATTATCATCAGCTTCAATAACTTTGGCAATTTCATACAAAACATGCTCACTTTCATTTTTATTCAAGTGTTTAATCGCACTGGTGAGCGATTTCATTGCACAATTCATATAGAAAGATACCTTTTTAAAATTATTTATTTCCTGAATCGAGTAACTTTCAATTTCTACTAACAGATGTTCCACACTAAGGACAATCCAGTGCAGATGGACATAAACACGACTAATGGCTTCTTTATCTACTGGTGTAACAAAGGCTTTATTTAAAATCTGCAAATATTGCTTTCTTTGAGTTACATAAACATCCAGCAAGTTATTAAAATGAGCGGAAACCCCGGAATGAGCTCGCTCCGTAATTGCAGTTGGGATCTCCTCGACCAACTTTGTAACCGTTATACATTGCCGGGTTAAATCAGCAAAAAAGTCCGTTGTTTCAGGAATAAAAAAGTGTTTGATTTTAGTGAGCAAAGACATACATAAACCTTACAATAATTTTAACAGCAGATAACTGTAAATCGCTCCAAGCAGCATTGAAATTGGAATATTGAACATCCAACCAGCGATTATCTGTTTAACTTTTATCCAGTGAACTCGGTGTGGGTGTTCACCAGCTCCAACACCGGTTAAGGTTGTTGTAACTACCTGAGTAGTTGAAGTGGGTGCCCCCACAAATGCAGAACCCAGGATAACCATCGCCGAGCCTATCTGGTCGGCTAGTGAGTGAATGATTTTAACTCTATAAATATCGTATCCCACCGTTTTTATGATATTCCAACCACCAAATAAAGTACCTGATGTAATAGCACTCGCACATAACAGAATTGTCCAGTCCTGTACCATGAAAGAATGTATTTTCCCACTGGCCAGTAATAACATGGTGATCAACCCCATCCCCTTTTGAGCATCATTAACCCCATGACTGAACGCTAACCAGCTTACCGATAGATACTGTGAAAATTTGAAAAATGGTAAGGTATCCGTAGATAGATGTTTAAATATTTTCAGAAAAAATTTAATCAATAAAAAACCAACAATAAATCCGGCCAAAGGTGAAAAAAACATGCCGGTAATTATTTTAACGAAACCTTCGAAGTGACCTTCTGTTAAAGCCTCCATACCCCAATGTATGTGTGAACTACCCAGAGTCCATAACCCCGCTCCAACCAGACCACTGGTTAACGAGTTAGATGAAGAAGTCGGCAGGCCCAGATACCAGGTTATCAAATTATAGGTGATTGCAGCAAGAACAGCAGAAAAAACGATGGCCTGGGCAATAGCAACCTGAACACCTTTGATATTGACAAATTGACCAATAGTATCGGCCACAGCTAATCCGCCGATAAAGGGGCCGAGAAAAGTGAAAATGGTGACAATTACGATGGCGGTAACTGGCATCATGGATCGCGATGCTATAGCGGTCGCGATCATATCAGCAGCATCATGAAAACCATTGGTAAAGTCGTAAATGACCACCAGGCCAACACCAATAATCAGAACCAACAATGCAGAATTCATTCAGGGTATGACCTTTTTATAAAAATACGGCTCGCATATTCTCTATGCAGCCATTGTAATAAATATTTTCAGGGATACATTGTCAGGGATCAAACTATTCACTGATATCCTCAGGCCTTTGAAAAAGTTAATCAGCTATTATGGCTATAATTCTTCTATAAACGGTAATTCTGCAGCAAAATGCTCTACATCAATAATACTAACACCTACTCCGATTAAACGAATCGGGCTAGCATCTTTTGCGTTTAATTTTTGAAAAAGTGTCTGATAACTTTCAGCCAGAAAACACCCGGTTGTTATTTCTGCCGTATGTGTTTTAAATTGATAATTTCTTAATTTCAATGAGCATTTTTTTACTCTGGGTAATAATTGATTCCTCTCTAATCTTTCCATTAACTGGAAAACCAGCTTTTCAATCGCCTGTGCTTTTTGTTGCGTAGTAACCAGATCATTTTCAAAGGTATTTTCTACACTGACAGATTTAGTTTTTGAATGTGATTTTACTTCTCGGTTATCAATACCTCGCACCATATCAAACAATTGACGGCCGTACTGACCAAACTGCTGAATCATCTGTTCAAATGTTAGTTCTGTTAACTGACTCACGGTAAAAATGCCACGGTCGTTAAGTTTCTGTCGGGTAACTTTGCCGATTCCCCAGAGTTTTCCAATAGGTAACTGTGCCACAAAACTACTGGCATCCTGTGGGGGCACAGTAAACTGTCCATTAGGTTTTCGCCAGTCACTGGCAATTTTAGCAATGAGTTTATTAGGCGCAATTCCAGCCGAAGCGGTCAGTCCTGTTGCCTCATATATCTCCGTTCTTATCTGGTGTGCAATTAAAGTTGCACTTCCGTCTTGAACATCACTTGTAGTTACATCCAGATAGGCTTCATCCAGAGAAATTGGTTCAACCTGATCCGTATACTGTTGAAAAATATCTCGAATAATATGAGAGGCCTCACGGTATTTATCCATATTGACGTTCACTACATTTAACTGGGGGCAAAGACGTAGTGCCGTTTTCATTGGTAGCGCTGAGTGCACACCAAATTTTCGGGCTTCATAATTACAGGTGGCTACAACGCCACGACCTCCTTTTCCGCCAACAGCTACGGGTTTTCCTCTTAGTGATGGATCATCTCTGACTTCTATGGCGGCATAGAAACAGTCCATATCAATGTGAATAATCTTTCTCATGGATGGAGATGCCCTGAAGTCAAACTACGGGATTATAAAATTGTACAATAAACTTTGTACCACCTAAATCAGAATCTTCAATTTGCAGGCGACCTTCATAAGCTCTAACTATATCGACAACCACGGACAAACCAATACCGTGCCCCGATATCTGTCCCTTTTCATCCAGTCTGGCTCCCCTTTTTAGTACCTGCTCTCTTTCATGCTTCGCGATTCGTCGACCGTCATTTTCAATAATTAGCCTCAGGCCTTTCGCTTTTTGCTCCAATGTGACAACAACTTTGTGAGCACCATATTTATAGGCATTGTCCAGAAGATTTCCGGCCAGTTCCATAAAATCGCCTTCATTCCCATAAAACAACGGTGTACCCATATAGTTAACTTCACTAGAAATCGACTTGTCAAAATACACTTTATCCAGCGCTTTTTGTAGCTCATCGATAGTATCGGTTACATTAACCGGGGAAATGCTACTACCACTTCCAACCACCATGGCACGGTTCAGATAATAGGATAAGGTTTTATTGATACGAGTTAACTGAGCATCGAGAATGTTTTGTTGCTCAACCGATTCTGAGGCTGACAACTGAGGGATTTTTTCCAGTCCTGTGCGTAACACACTCAACGGTGTTTTCAGACTATGGGCAAGATCAGCAAGGCTATCTCGATAACGAATACGTTGATTTTTTTCAAAATTCAATAATTGATTTATTCTGGAAGAAAGTCCCTTTAATTCATCTGGATAATTTTCTGATAGATGATCTTTACTACCGTCCTCGATGGCTTTAAGCTCATTGGAAATTCTTTTCAACGGTCCAAGTCCAAATTTTAAAAACAAAAACTGTACCAGCAATAATGCCAGTCCCAGAAAACCTAACCAACTGTAGAGTTGGTATTTAAAGTCCTTGAGTGTTCCTTTAATGCTTTTTTTAGATTCTGCCACCTGGAAGGTATAATGATATTCCTTACCATTTTCGGCGCTGCTTTCCCAGGTTACCCCAAAATCGCGCTCATAGGCTTTTCTTTTATCAATACGCGTTTCATAAAACAACACATCACCAGACAACAAAGCTGAACTTAAAGGCCATGTCAGTCCATTAGCTGAAGGGCTTCGCCAGATCTCCTTACCTTTATCATCTATTACTCGCGCATAGCGTCCACTTGAAATCTGATTCAGACGCTCATCCTGTAAGGCTTCTGGCAAAAACAATTTACCCGGTTCAATTTCATCGGCCATACCTAACAAGGCCCAGGTTTGTACTTCCAGTTGACTTTGAAGTCGGGCAATAACGCCATGTTCAAATGCTTTTTGTAGCACTAACGCAGTTGCAGCAACAAACAGCAACACGATGGTCAATGCTGTCCATAACACACGGGAACGCAGAGATGAAAACCGGGTCTGGATTATATGCTGCGTTATTCTAGCGAAAGCGCCCAACGATATCCTCTCCCTCGTAAGGTTTCTATGGGTTTCAGTGTACCCGATGGGTCAAGCTTTTTTCTTAAACGTCCAACGAAAACTTCAATGACATTAGAATCTCTTTCAAAATCCTGCGCATAAATGTGTTCGGTTAGCTCTGATTTGGAAATGACTTTTTCAGGATTCAGCATAAGATATTCAATAACTTTATATTCAAAAGCTGTCAGTTCCAGTTCAAGATCGTTTAACCAGACCCTTTGATCATGCGTATTTAACCGGATAGGGCCCGAGGAGAGTTCAGGGGTAGCAAAGCCTTTAGAGCGTCGCAGTAAAGCATTAAGTCGTGCCTGCACTTCTTCTAAATGGAAAGGTTTAACTACGTAATCATCTGCACCTGCGGATAGTCCGGTAACTTTATCCTGCCAGTGATCACGGGCGGTTAATATCAGGATGGGGAAGTTTTTCTCAAGCTGCCGCAATTTTTTGATTAATTCGATACCCGAAATACCGGGTAGACCCAGATCAATAATGGCCGCATCAAAATTCATCTCTTCACCCAGAAACAGACCATCTTCGCCAGTTTCTACAGCTTCAACAGCATAACCATCACGGCTTAATTTGTCAGCCAGATCCTGACGTAAATTTTCTTCATCTTCAACAATGAGTAAATGCATTAGCGGATCCTGATAACCTGAGCTGTAAATCCATCAACAAACACTGTCCTTACTCTACCTTTGGACAACAATATTTTCACACGATACACGGGAGGCCCTTCACTGGGTATCAGTCGTACCGATAACACTTTTCCTCTAAGCTCACCCTTGACCGCTGAGATAGCCTGTCCTTTTGAAATAATAGCCTGGCTAGTTTCTGTATGACGTCCTTTATGCTTATGCTCACGCGCAGATGCCGTCGAGCCCCCTGGAATTATCAGGCTCAACAGAAGAAGCAGAAAGAATGTTCGCATTAATTTTTTCATAAACTATTTACTCGTAGTAATAGTGTATCCTGAGTTAGTCTATTAGTCGATAACCGGAGAAACAGATAACCTGACTCTGACAGTGTTACCGGGGTCTCGTCTCATTCTGGTAGTATAGGTTTTACCCTGATAGTGATAGGTAACACGATAACCAACGACCCTCTCTTCAGTACGCTCTCTGCTAATTGTCTCACATTGAGTTACTGTTTGAACCCGGCCACGTTGACCCCGCTGATTACGCTGCATGTCTTTTGCAATTGAACCACCGAGTAACGCGCCTGCAAATGTGCCTACCCTTTTATTAGTTTTATTGTGACCAACTGCATTACCAATAGCGCCACCAATAATGGCGCCCAATATTGTATTGGTTTTACTTTCTCTTCTGGGGTCCCTGACCAGAACACGTTCATCCCAACACTGTTGCTGAGGTTCTGAAACATGAATTAATTTAATTACTGGCTCTGATGAAAGTACCGTAGCATATCCATACTGCACGTTATCTTCAACGTATCGATCCTGTGCCTGCAGAGTGAAGCTTAACAACAGGCCAGAAAACACTATAGATAATGCAGTTAATTTTTTGATATTCATAACTTTATCCTCAAATAAGTAATAATTTCTTAATCATCGGGGATAATGTAACAGATTGATACTGAATAGAGACTGAACAGCGGAAAAAGACCAAACAACCATAAAACCGGCTTTCGAAGTATCACGGGCGATCTGGGCGGCCAATCTAGGCGGCCAGTTGCCGAGCCATTGAATCAACTTCCGGAATAAATTCATCCATGGTCATCCAGACAGATTCAGCATCCTGTTTGCTTAGACCGAGCAGCTCAAGTACTGCCTCAGGAAAGGTTCCAGGCCTGGAATCACCAATAAACTGTGAACCCAGCATATGGTTAGCCAGAAATATAAGATTTGAATAAGCCGCATGAGGGCTTGCATACTCTTCCTGATGATGCCAACGGGTTGCCTCACAAATTTCAGCAGGTAAGTTCCAGCTTTTTAACAACCAGGCCCCTATCTGCTCGTGGGTAACACCCAACACATACTTTTCTATGTCAGAGACCTGAATATGCGGATTAACTTCGATAAATCGATTTAATACAAAAAACTGCGGTGGGAAAGCATGTCCAAGTAACAGGTGGCCTATATTGTGCAGTAATCCCGCCAGATAAACTATCCCTCTTACCGGCCGGGTTTGTACATTCATTTTTAAACTCAGTTTTTCGGCAAGATTTGCAGTCAAAAGTGCCTGTTTCCAGTAATTGTTCAATCCGAGAGGACCTTCTGATGGAACCTGGAGTGTGTTTCCCAGTACAATGCCGAGTGAAAGATTTATCACTCGATCAAAACCCAACACCCTGCTGATAGCGGTTTCAATAGAATCTATTTCCCCCCGATATCCATAAAAAGCAGAATTGGCCCAACCCATAACCTGTGCGGATAAACCAGGGTCTTTACGTACAATTTCAGCCAGGTCCTTAGCACAGGCGTGACGATTACTTTTTAAAGACAGGATATCCAGAGCAATACCTGGCATCGGTGGTAAATCAGATAAATCTTCTATTCGACCCTGAATACGCATATCAGCAAAATGAGGATCGGCCTTCATTTGCGTACCTTCAGGTAAATAAAGTGAAGACAGTGGAAAAGAAAAAGATAATCGGTCTATGGAGGTGTGGATAGAAAGGAAATCCCTTGAGGACATCTCGATATAGTGCACGCCATCACCCGCTTCAAACCAGACAGAATCCATATCTGAGATATTTTCATCCAGAATTGCCGTTAAATCAAACAGGCCAGGAAGAGGTACCCTGATGCCTGCTGAAGCCTTTTTCATATGTTGATCAGCTTCATCACCTTTGAGTAAACTCATGGTTGTATGTTGATGAGAGGCTAATCGATTAAAATCCAGCATACGATTTGCTGGTAAAATCGCTAAAACAGTCTTACTGTTTAAGATCCCGTCAGTTTGTTTCTGTTTAGCTGAAGAAATCAAATCAACATTTGAGGCAGCGAAAGCATCTGTATTTTGTTCCACTTCTTCAGCCTGCAGTAGAACTGCCCTGATCCAGTTTTCCTGGCTTTCCCCCGGCTCCATCCAGCTGAAATCATCAGGTTTCATATGCACCTGATAGGGTATCTCCTGAGAATTCAAATAGGCATATAAAGATGACAGCACCGAAAACACTTCCTTTTCATCAAATATTGTCTCGAAATACACTGAAACAATAACTATGGATAAATTAATCATAGCATTCAGGAGAAAAGATGCACCTCAATAAGCTGCCGATAACAACCCAAAACAGCCCTTTTGTCGGAAATAAAGCACAATCAGGCTGTTTTTAAAGAAACGCAGTTAACAAGCTCTAGCGCTGCTCTCGATTATCCGGTTCTACAATGTAAAAAAGGCAATCCTGTATCGCCAGTTGCGGTTTATCTGTTGCCATAAAAAATTTTAAATCACGTGAAGTGAAAATTTTGTTATTTTCGATGCGAAAGAAATCACTGACAATATTTTCATTTTTGTCATTAACGACACATAAATTGGATAAATTACCATCCCTTATCCAGCCGATATGTGTGTTTTTGTGGGTTATGCCAAAGTTTCGACGCTCTATGTCCATTACCAGAATAATGTCGGCCTGAACATCATTATGATTGCTGTAAACCAGTTGCACATGTTTGGATAGCTCCACGCGATGTGGATTTCTATAGACATCAACCTGTTCCGCAGCCTGGGTAAATTGCCTGTCACAATCATCACATATACCCTTTAGGCCGAGAGCCGCCCGTTTCACAGAAGCTATGTCTTCCGCTCCACCACATTCGATAGTAACTATAGGACAACCAAAATCCTGTTCCATCAACGCACCTAGCCGAATATCCGTATGTATCATTTCATTGCAAAAATAGGAAGCCAGGTGCTTTTCGGTTTTATCCGCTTTTATGGCAACCGCAAAAGATGGGCTTGATCCAGACGTATTATGGATATCAACGATACATTCAGGTTCAACTTCATCAATAGCCTGTTTGATCCATTGTGCTCTCTGATAAACGGCCGCTCGGTTGTCGATATCAGAAAAACAGCGATTCAGATCTTTACTTCCCGGTAAAAATCGATTGGAAAAATAGGGTTGAGTGAGCGCTGCGTCTACAGAAGGAAGTATAAAACGCATGTTTGTTTCAGGCGCTAGTCCTTGCTTCAACAACACATGCAGCCCCATAAAACCAGAAGGTTCATTGCCATGGATTAGAGTAGTAATAACCCGGCAACGTGAACTATCTTTACCACTAATATCGATGATAGTGGATTGTCCCAGATATCTTAAAAATTCAAGGGGCGAGTTCTGTAAAATATCTCTTGAAGGATTAGTTAGAATTTGAAATGTCATTAATAAGTTTCCATCATCCGGACTTTGGAATTAAAATCGTTATGCTTAAATCGTTATTACACTCAACACGTTGTTTATACCCAGGGCCTCGGCCACTCCGCTACAGGCACACAGGACTCGGTATTATCAATATACAATTTTACCATTTCTCTACAGGCCTGGTCTTTTTCATATTTTTGTTCAAAATATTTTAAAGTTTCTTTTTGCCAGCGAGCGCCGGTTATAGAGGTATCAATCCGTTTTTGGATGATATTTAAAAATTTAATTCGCTCTTCATCATCTACCCCTAATGATTTTAATCCTTCATGGGCAACAGGTAATAACTCTTTGGCCACATCCATAATATTTCTTTCGACCAGACGTATCTCATCTTTATGTTGCCAAAGTATCCTTGCTTTAACGCCATGTTTAGCCGCACGGTAGAAATTATATTCAGCAAAACGAAACGGTATAACACTGATAAGGTCATCGATATTTTGCTGAAGACCTACTGCAAGTCCAATTGCGAAAGCTGCATTGGCACACATATCCAGTGAAGTAGGTCCAGCCGGAATAGCACGAAACTCCATACGGATATGACCATGCCCCTGCTTGCCGTAAACTGCTCGATTCCAGGGCCACAGGGTACCCATGTGTAAGCTCAATTCTGAAAGCTGTGGATTCTTACCCTGATTAAAAATCTTAAGCGGATCTTCTTCAGAAACCTGCGGAAAAAGTACCGGATACAGTGAAACAGATTCTGCAAATAACTGCCAGGCATCCTTTCTCACCCAGCCATGTCCATAGGTTACTCTGGCAGGTTCTCTGTATTCAATTTTATCATCACAGCGTATATCAATAGATTGCTTGAAAAGTGCTATCCGTGTTTCATCCCAGACACGATTACCCAGTAAAATTGGCGAATTTGCTGAAAGTGCAGTAACAATTGAAAGTGTGAGTTGAGCCGCATTATAAATATTGGCAAAATTATTCTTCCCCACCATCAGATGAACCTGAAATGAAGTATTAGCGCCTTCTACGGTAACATCATCACAACAAAATCTGACCGGTTCATCACCATCAATATCCACCTCAAATTTATCACCTTTCAAATTCAATAATTGTCTGGATAACATATGGTAACGCGGACAATCAGTAATATAATCACTGCTGAAAAATGATTCATTTAAAGTAGGTAAAATACCAACAGGAACTATTCTGGTTTCATATTGACTGGCCAGTTGTTGTAATTTATCAACTTTCTGACGTATTTCATTTTTTAATTTTGTAAAGGGTCTACCTTTAATCGAAACCGGGGAGAGGTTTAACTCAAGATTATAACGATTTAATTCTGGTTGAAATTGGTCATCATCAATTTCATCCAGTAACTGCTGGTTGTTTGGACTAACATAACCTTCGTTATCAACCAGGTACATCTCCAACTCGGCACCCATCATCAATGGATCGGTATCAAAACTTTCCCGTTTAATCAGCTGCTTTAATACACCTAACTCCTGATAAAGTTTTGTTTGAAAATCCAGGTACTCTTTTTGGGAATATTCCTTTTCTTCAACTTTGCCACCCATAATTTTCACCTCCAGAACACGCACCATAAAATTTATACTAAATATGGAAACAAGGATTGACCTTAATCAATAAAACGAGCATTGCAGTCAAAAATTGAATCCCTTCTATTGATATTAAAATTCAACCCCCCATAATGAGCTCTGTGAAAATACATTTAATTTAGCGGGTGTAATCAATTAATAGAATGATTATAAAGGAGAATAAAATGAATATGACATCTACGAATGAAAATATCGTCAAAAGATTTGGGAAATATTCCCTGTTCATTGGCATCATGCTTATCATCATAGGTACTACCGGGATTCTGTTACCGGCATTAATGTCACTGGAAACTGTAGTTTTTATCGCTTCGTTTATGCTCGTTGGTGGCGTTTTCTGGGCATTACACACCTATAAATATTCAAAAAAGTCGGTTATGGACTGGCTGAAACCCCTGGTTTTAATCTTAACCGGTGGATTGATGTTTTTTATGCCATCTGTTGGTATTGCCACGGTAGGACTGATGTTGTCTTTTTACCTGATGATGGATGCGTTTGGTAGTTTTACGCTGGCACAGTCATTACACCCAGATAAAGGTTGGGGCTGGATGGCGTTAAATGGCGTATTTTCTATTATCCTGGCCGTTTTATTTCTTATCGGCTGGCCACAAACATCGTTATGGTTAGTTGGGCTTTATGTGGCCATCAGTCTTATTTTTGATGGATGGGCATTAGTTTTTATCGGCTGGAATATTAAAAAAACAAGTTAATATTTTTAATGGCATCCAACCAGAAGAGACTTTATTATGTCAGATATGCAACACATTGAGATTGAACGTTATCATGATGAAATTATTCATGATATGCGCAAATTGGTCGAAAAATATCGAAAAGCCATGGACTGGGATATCCCGGAAAATAATGAGATAGAAGCAGACCAGTTAATTTTTGACGCTATACAGCATGCCCTGGATTCGATCAAACAGGGCAAATAACGCTAATCTGGATA
>DRNA01000091.1 GCA_011322365.1 Aeromonadales bacterium
GAAGATACCTCTCCTGCTTTTATTGGTGGTATAACTACGCATGATATTTCTGCAAGTTATGATTTTTCTAATGAGATTTCTGTTTTTGCAGGCATTAGAAACTTTACCGACAAGCTTCCTCCAGGTTATACGATTAACCCAATTTATGATTCTATCGGACGTCGATTTTTTGCCGGCGCAACCTTTAGATTTTAATCGTATAATAAAAAGTTATAGGTCTTTTAAACATCGGTTGTATTAGCAGCCGATGTTTAAATACTAAAAATTTGAAGTAGGGAAAAACAATGAAAATTAAACTATTAATAACAAGCTTAGTGGTGATGGTTGCTACTTTTGGGGCTGGTGCAAGCGCTAGTTCAGATAAACAAAAAAGTTTTTTACTAGAGCAAATAAAACCCGTAAGTGACATTAAACTGGTCGCAACTGGTAAAAAGACATCCTCATATTTTAAAAATAAAGAAAAATTAGCTGAATATCTAAAACAAAATTCCCATACCGGAAAAAAACGATATATTATCAGACTAACCGATGCGGCTGTCGCGTCGTATAACGGAGGTGTTAAAGGATTAAAAGCCGTTAATAATTCAACAAAAAAAAATGTGTTAAATAATGTTAAATTTAATGCAAAAAGTGCAGAAGCTATAAAATATATTGCTTATCTCGAAAAACAACAAAACACGTTTTCCTTAAAAGCAGCAACAAAAATTGGGCGCACTTTACCTAATTTGCGAAGTTATAAATATGCAATCAATGGTATTTTAACAGAACTAACTTATAAAGAAGCTAAGAGTATCGCCAAAATGGCTGAAGTTGCTTTTATTGAACAAGATAAAATGTATCAGCTTGAAACCGATACGGGTCCGGTATTTATTGGAGCCGGAAATGTATGGGACGGTACCGCTGGTGGTTCTTCTTACATGGGTGAGGGGACGATCATAGGTATGATAGATACTGGTATTAATACCGATCATCGTTCGTTTGCTGCTACAGGTGATGATGGCTTTACTGTTACCAATCCTTTTGGTGATGGTGTTTATGTGGGTGATTGTGTTGCTGATGCAACATTATGTAATTCAAAATTAATTGGTGTGCGTAGTTATTCTCAAATTACTGATACTTATTCCGACCCTATTTTTGATGCTGCAGATCAAAGACCAGCAAATGGTGAGGATTACAATGGGCATGGTTCGCATACTTCCAGTACGGCAGGTGGTAATGTTTTACTTAATGTCCCTTTGGTTGAAAGTGATCCGGCTTCTGGGAACACTGGTGATGGTATTGCTACTTCATTGATTTTCCCTAGAATGTCCGGGGTGGCTCCTCATGCCAATATCATTTCCTATCAGGTGTGTTTACCAGGAGATTCAGGTGATACTTTTGCGGGTTGTTTTGGTTCTGCTACATTATCCGCTATAGACGATGCAATTGCTGATGGTGTTGATGTAATCAATTATTCTATCGGAGGTACAGTACCGTTTTCTCCTTGGACCAGTTCTGTTGAAATTGGCTTTTTGAATGCCAATGCTGCTGGAATTTTTGTCGCTACTTCAGCTGGGAATTCTGGCCCAACTACACAGTCTCCAACTGTAACAACAAAAGTTTCACCCTGGTATGCTGCTGTAGCGGCATCTACTCATGGCCGTTCAATTGTGCATGTGGTTGATTTTGATGGTAACAGTTTTAATTATGCACCTAGTGCAGATGGTCCTGCCTTAACTGCAGATCTGACTGCTCCTGTTGTTTATTCAGGAGATGTTGACACAGCTAATTTTGATGGTTGTTCGGCGTTTACAGCAGGCTCTTTCACGGGTTCAATTGCTTTGATCAGTCGTGGTACCTGTTCATTTACTAGTAAAATTGATAATGCTGCAGCTGCTGGAGCTTTAGCTGTTATCGTGTTTAATAATAGGGATGGTGATGTCCTGGTTAATATGACAACGGGAGCAACAGCTATTTCATCAATTTTTGTTTCAGAAAATAGTGGTAATAGTATAGTTGCGAGTTTGGCCGCTACAGCTGGGCTTGTTGCAGCAATTGATGCCGATGCCATGATTTCTTTTGGTCAAGCTGATGTATTAGCTGGCTTTTCTTCCAGAGGCCCCAATAGTTTTGCTCCAATCATTACACCCCAAGTTACTGCACCTGGAGTGAATGTTTATGCTGCTTTTGCTGATGATACTCCTTTTCATGATGTGGTCACGGCAACACCGGCAGACTTTGCATTTTTAAGTGGTACATCTATGGCAAGCCCGCATATAGCTGGCTCGGCTGCATTATTGACACAGGCGCACTCAGATTGGAATCCTGATCAAATCCGCTCAGCGTTGATGATGACTGCCACTACCTCAGTGTTGAAAGAAGATGGAGTAACCGCTGCTAGTGCCTTTGATATGGGTTCTGGTCGTGTTCAGGTGGATAAAGCCATTAATGCCGGGTTAGTTATGTCTGAATCTCAGGTAAATTATTTGGCTGCAGATCCTGCAACAGGTGGCAACCCCAGCACATTAAATCTTCCCAGCTTGGCAAATTTTGGTTGCAGTGGAACCTGTACCTGGACACGAAATTTCACAGCTGTAACAGCTGGAACATATAGTTTTACTTCTGATAATACGGATATGACAATAACTCCTGCATCTGTGGATGCAACAGAGGGTGAAAATTTCAGTGTTACCTTTTCTTTAGATGCCTCGGCGCTTAATTCTAGTGCGACCGTTTTTGCGACTATAAACATTGCTTCAACTGTTTCGCCAGATTTACATATGCCAGTATTTGCATCAATTGAAAACGGTACCTTTCCTGAAAAAGTGGATATTCAAGCTGGACGAGATAATGGCTCCTATCTTGTTACTGGCATCAAAATTCCGTTTTCGACCGATCTGACGTTCACACTGGATGGCCTGTTTGATGCAAATGCAACTGGTGCTACCATTGTTTCACCGTTTAGTATTGCAGTCGATTCCGATAACACGTCTTTCTCGGATGATTTTACAGATGGTGTGTTTTTCGTTGATTTTGAAGTCACACCCAATACAGCGAGTTTGAATGTTGCGATTTCTGAAGCCACTGCCGATGATAATGATTTGTATGTATTGAAAGTGAATGCTAGTGGTGGATTTGATAATATCTCAGGTTTTGATGGTGCAACAGGGGCTACTAATGAGACTTTGTCGTTTAGTAATCCTGAACCGGGTATGTATAGAGCAGTTGTACAAAATTTTGCCAGTACTTCTGGCTTGGCTGAGGATACAGGCGTTTTAACGGTTGAGGTAGTACCAATTACAGATCCTCTTCCCGGATTATCTATCCAGGCACCTAACTCTTCAGACGGGTTAACCCCGATTGACATAAGATTGGTATGGGACCGTGAAATGAAAGTTGGAGACTCATTCTTCGGAGATATTACTGTTAAAAATGGGGAAACTGAAGTAGGTAATTTTCCAATTACTTTGAAACGTGTATCTGATGATGTAACTATAACAGCTAATACCGTAGGCCCTGTTGAACGAGGTGATGTAATTGATTACACCATCCATATCAATAGGAATCTCTATAAGGATATTTTGGATTATAATCTAACAGTGGATATGCCTGAAGGTAGTAAATTACTGCCCGATTCGGTGGTTGTTACGGGTGGTGATACGGTTATTAAGGATCCTAATGCAGCAGGTCTGAATCTATCAAATGATTTTGATATCGCTGTGGATTCGACAAACAATGATCCATTTGATGATTTAAGTCAGGTCTTTGTGGTTAATTTTGATGTCCCCAAAAATTCAGTGGACCTAACCGTTTTAATTACTCAAAGTACGGCTCCTGATCTGGATTTATTTGTTCAACAGGACGTAAATGGAGATGGTAATTTTAGTACAGTTGCATTTGCGGCAACTGCTTTGGCAACGGAAACGGTTACAATTTCTTCTCCTTCAGAAGGCGCTTATAGAATCATCGTACAGAACTTTACAGGAAGTTCAGCCGCAACGGATACCGGAACTGTCGTTATTACTACAACACCAGCAAAAGGTGAAGGTTTCCTCTGGAATGCACAATCTCCATTGTCCTTTGATTCTTATTCAGTAGTAAGTAGTGCTAACGAGCCACTTTGTGATGATGCTGGCTTTGGAGGGTACGTAGCTTTAGAAGGCTTTGGTATACCTACTGCTGGTGCTGCAGGAGATACAGTTACTTTTGGTGCTTTTTCCAACACGAAATTCAAATTCTTTGGTGTTGAACATGATGGCTTAAGTTTCACGGATGATGGTTTCATATTCTTTAGTGGTGCCTCTGGGGCAACACCCTGGATTAATGCACCAATTCCAAGTGCAGCGGAACCTAATGATATGATTGCAGCTTTCTGGAAGGATTTAGAAATTTTTGATGACGGTACACGTGGAATACGTTTAGCGAGTGCGGGGCCATTAAAAGTAGTTGAATTTGACGAAATTGGCTCGTTCGACAATGATGCTGACAAGTTCAGTTATGAACTTATTGCTGATACGGCTGCAAATGATGCCCCGGGTAGTTACGAGTATATAATTGCTTATTCTCCTACACAGTCAGGGAATTTTACTGGGATGGTAGCAGGCGTAGAGGGTCCTTCCGGTTTAGTAGGAATTGATGCGACTTCGTTGGTACAGCCAGGTGTGCAGCTTTGCTATGATGCGATAACCGATGGAAAAGAGTTCGAAATCACCTTCAGTGTACTGACAACCGATCAATCAGTGGGTAACCCCATCACACCCAAAGTATTGATTGAAAGTAATCTGGTTGGAGCTCAGGACTTAAATCTTAATGGCGATCCGGTGGCATTGGTGAATGTTGGACCAACTGCTGATGCCGGGCCTGATTTAAGTTTTGATCGAATAACAGATTCTGAGGCTACTTTGAATGCTGTAAATTCAGTTGATCTTGATGGGGACAGGCTGTCATATAGATGGACTCAAACGAGTGGAAAACCTGTTAATTTAAGAGGCGGCACTGCTCGTCAAGCTTTCTTTGATATAGGTAACATTGCTAATGGAGACTATACGTTCGAGTTAACTGTATCAGATGGTCAGTTTGTATCAAATGATTCAGTGAAAGTGACCGTCACAGGAAAATCTCTCGATTCGACAAAAGGATCAGGTTCTCCTGGTTTATTTTTACTGATACTTTTATTCCCATTTTTATTAAGAAAAAGGTACTACATAAAGTAAACTAGGCACGGGTAGTGATGGTTATTATTACTCGTAGCTTTTTTCTAACAGGACAAATCTTGATTATATAATTGGGATTTGTCCTTTTTTCGTTATTGAAACCTAATTATTAATAAAAGGAAAAATACAGTTATTGACCTTTAAGAAGATATTCAATTTTCTATTTTACGTATAATAAAATAACAATTGGTAGAATCGTTTTAGGTATTCAAAAGTACTCATTTCCAAAGCGATGTAGCTTGCATTTACTACAAGTATCGTTGCTGCACGGTGTCAGTTACTTTGTGTACTGCAGAGGCCAAGGAAGATGAAAAGAAAAAAGAAGTTAAAGAAGAAGATAATAAGGAAATTGTAAAGGGCACAAGATTAAAAACAGGAGACTTTTACAAGTATTGCTCCTTTGCGGGTAAATACTTCTGAAGAGTCACTTGAAAGAGGACTTGTTGACTCTTCTGCTATTATTCAGGGCACAACGGCCTCCACTGGATAACAAATTGATTAACTTTTTTCAGTTTTGTTTTAGATATGGCCCTGGAGCATAAACAGCAAATCAGAGACCTGGGTTCAGCCAGAACTCTGGTTTTAGCTAAGATTAAATGGGTCTATTTGTTCCATAATTAAGTTTAAAGTGAGTCATTTAAAATAAATTTATCTAATGTCAGTTTGAAGATTGTTACATCGGATAGCTAGCAGTTTCTTTTTCAGCTATAAGAATCCATGCCATGGGTTGTTGATGATCTGAAACTATCAGAGTTTCAGCAGATTTTATAGAAAAACCCAGATTTTTGAGCTCGTTCTGAATGGTGTCAAATTTTTGATGACTGATGGCAGAACGGCACATGGATGACATTCTTCCAGTGTAAGCGTTTAGTTCTACAGACATTCTGTCAAGCCAGTTAATCACTTCAACAGCACCGTAATTTTGTAGTTGTTCATGGATTTGTCCAACATCATTATATAAGCGGACAATGGTATTGTCCGCTATATTCTGGCCATAATGTTTCATGATTTTTTCAAGATCACTGATGGCAGGTGCTAAATTTGAGGCTGATTTTTCATAGTCTGAACGATGAGCACCATTGACTGCTTTAAAACCTGCATCGAACATTTTAATGGCCAAAGGAATAAATTTAGATTCTTCAAGTTTTTCCATGGCGGCTAGGTTTTGCAAGCTGTCGTGATGAATACTTCCTGATTCAAAATGAAGTATTAGAGAAAGTAATCCACCATTGTCCACCAGCCTTGCGGCTTCTAAAACGGCATTATGGCCAGCGTACTCAATGCCGTACTGACTTGTTACAATATTAAATGTCTCACTTTTCAAGGGGATAGTGCCAGCATCAGAAACAATGCCATTAACCTGAGGAAATCGCTTTTTGATGTTTTGAATTGCTGAATCGGAAATATCTAGAGAGCTTATTTCGTAAGCGTCTGCTAAAAGCCACATTCCAATCTTAACGGTCTTCGATAAACTATCTTCAATTATCAATCATTGGAGACAGTAATGAGGCACAGTACTCAACAAAAATGGCAGGCTTTAATCCAGCAACAATCGACGAGTAATTTA
>DRNA01000092.1 GCA_011322365.1 Aeromonadales bacterium
AAACGAGTACCAGCAATAGAAAACTTGTAAAAATACGGGCAAGAATTATGGGCTTGACTTCAACAGGTATAAAGGCGCTAAAACCTAAAGATAAAAAATACCGGGTCACGGATGGTCAGGGTTTAATGCTGGAGATCTCACCATCAGGAAAAAAACGCTGGCTTTATCGATTTACCCAGAACGGTAAAAGAAAAACCCTTACTATTGGGCATTATCCGGCGGTTTCTTTGTCTGAGGCAAGGAAAGCCAGAATTGAATTAGAAGGGTTGATACAAAAAGGTTTAAGTCCTAAAAAAAAGAAATTGATTACTCTTAAAGAGTTCGGGGAAAATTATTACAACAACATTGTGATAAAAGACAGAAAAAAACCCGAGCATATTCGTAGGTACCTGTTAAGGGATATTTACCCGGCGTTGGGTGATAAAGAGATCACTAAAATCACAACTGAGGATATTCTTGCAATCATAGAGGTTAAAAAGAAAAAAGGCTCAGATGCTGTGGCCCTTCAATTAAGAAACCTTATGAAGCGTATTTTTGAATATGCAATATCACAACAGTTAGTTACCCATAATCCCGCCCTGGCAATAGCACCAAAATATATTTTTAAATCAAAGTCCAGAGACAGAGCACTTTCACCAGATGAAATCAGAAGTTATTTATTAACACTCTATCAGTCAAATATCACCCGTAGTCATAAATTAGCTTTGCACTTAATATTAATTACCCTGGTACGTAAAGGTGAACTGGTTAATGCAAGGTGGAAAGATATAAATAGCGATATCTGGCAGATCCCTAAAGAGAACAGTAAAAACGGTTTACCCCATACAGTTTATTTATCCACCCACGCAGTCAGGTTATTTGATGAATTAAAGAAAATAGCGGGTAACTCTGAGTGGGTATTACCCAGTAATCATTATCAGTTAAATCAATCCATAGCTGAAGCCACTCTTAATAGAAGTTTATCAACAATTAATTTTGAAATTCCCAGATTTACCATTCACGACAGCAGAAGAACGGCCAGCACTTTACTGCATGAAGCTGGATTTAGCAGTGATGTAATAGAGAAATCATTAAATCATCAGATAAAAGGGATCCGGGGTGTTTACAATAAAGCGGAATATGCAGACCAGCGAAAAGAAATGCTACAGTTCTGGGGTGATTATGTGCATGACTTAATGAATGAGCAGAAAGTAATACTGGCAAATTTTGGATAATTTTAATCGCTGGTTATCTTAAGTATTAGCCGGGTATAGGGTAGCTCCCGAACGTAACGACTCATCACCGTTATTTGCCCGGCTTCCTAAATTGTGATGATTGTCTTTGATGGGGCATATAATGAGTATCTTAAAACCTTCCTATTACACCCTTGACGAACTTATAAGGAACTGGAAAAGCAAGTACAAAGAGGATGAAATTACTCAAAATACAATTTTTAACCTGGCCTACAATAACCACCTGACCTTATACGCAAAAAAAATATCCTGGCTTTATAGAATATGGGCAAGCAGGGAAAATTATATTGATGATAAAATAGAATTTTCCTCTGATTACCCTACTCTTTATTTAGTCGAAACAGGATATTTTTCGTTATATGATGTTGAAATAACAACTTTTGAAGAATCATATGTCACTGATAGCGATGCAGTTGATGATATTTATTTTGATAATTTTGATAATTTTGATAATGAGATTACCCCAACACAAATTCCAAAAGAAAGAACTCAAGCAGTAAAAACAGAATTAATTAACAGTGGAAAAGAGCTAAATCACATTATAACAAATGATGAATTTTTAACTTGTCATATTTCCGATTTTGAAAGATACAGAGACAACCACAAAATTAAAGGCTTTTATGGAGTTGAACCAACAACACTAACGCCCCCTTATGAAACTATAGATATTTCAAATTTAGATAGTTATGACCTGGATGCAAAAGATTATATTGCCCAACAGTTTAATGATCCCATTTATGAATATATGCACACAGAAAGAAGCATCACCATGAAGCAATTAAAACAAGGTGACTATAAGGTTAATTCCAGGTGGACACAAAGAGAAAAAGAGGAAGGATTTAACTGCATTATAGAGAAACCAAGTGCACAAGTTCAAATTGATTACACCACAAAAATTAATGAAGATGATATTTATTTGCTGAGAGTTGATAAGGAAAATGCAGAGTCTTTCTTGGATAATTTATCATTAGGTAAAACATTAAATGTTAATTACAAAAAAAATGGTCTTAGTGATATGGACAAAGAAAGGCAAGTAGTTTTAGATAAAGTTGTTTTGTTTTTTCAGAGTGAACTAAAAAAAGCAGGGTTGTCATTAACAGAAAAAAAAGATGGTAGATTATTTATACCATTAACTGGGGGCGAACTTTTTAAAATTCTTTGTGAATGGAGTGAAAAACTTTTTAAAGGTATTAAAAAAGGAAAAACAGACTCAGTTTCTACAAAAACTTTCTGGAGAAAGTGCCATAAATATTCGATAATTTCTGGCAATGATAAATATATAAAAGAGGAAAACAGCGAAATAAGAAAAATAATTTTAAGCAAATAAAAATAATAAATAAATCAATATATTACATTAATTATCAAGGTTGAAATTCAACCTTGAATTTCATTTACACCATATCGCGACCTAAAAACAATCCTTAATCTTGTACCCATGTTCAACAGCGTCTAAGGAGATGCAAAGCATGGTAAGCAAGAAAATAATCCGGCTCCCGGAAGTCCTTGAGATCACCAACCTTAGCAAAGGTTCAATCTATTTAAAAATGAAAAACAAAGAGTTTCCCCAGTCGGTTGCACTGGGCCCCAACTCTGTAGGATGGATTGAGTCTGAAATCCAAGACTGGGTTAAATCACTTATTGAAAAACGTGATAGTGAGGTGGCCTAATGATTGAGATATTAAAAACCCTTTTCAGTATGTCCTATGCTGATTTTTTATCGGTCATGAACAAAGAAGACGACTATTACACCCAGGGCAAGTTCAATGAAATGAAAAAAGACCTTGCCCGCTTCCTTTGTGAACTGGACGAAGATACCGCCAATAATTTTATAAATTATGCTGGCGATAAAACGGGGGTGTTATTATGAGTTATCCATTGATTGACAAAACCCTGCCCAATGCAGACTATCACGCACGGCCAGAAATTGGCAGCACTTCATTAAAGCGTATTGAAGTACCCGCAGTTTATCAGTGGCACCAGAACAACCCACAGGAATATAAAGACTGCTTCCGTATCGGTTCACTGATCCATATTTGCATACTTGAACCGGAAAAGCTGAACGATGAGTATTTAACGGCTCCAGCCTTTGGAAAACGCTCTAAAGCCGACCGTGAATCATGGGCATGTTGGTTCCTTGAAAACGGGGCGGAAGATGTTGCAGAGATTATGCGTAAACCGGCGGCGGACTGGTTTAGTGAATTCCAAAAACAAACAGGTAAATCCATCGTTACAGCGGACGAACTGACCCTATTTATGCAGATGGTTCATTCTGTACGAAACAACCCGGAAGCGGTCAGATTACTGACTGCCGGACGTGCTGAACAGTCTCTATTCTGGACGGACAAGGAAACCGGATTAAACCTTAAATGCCGGCCTGATTATCTCAATAATACATTTTGCACGGACATAAAAAGCACCCGTAATGCCCGCCCTTATGCCTTTGCTCGTTCCATTATGGATTATGGTTACCACATCA
>DRNA01000093.1 GCA_011322365.1 Aeromonadales bacterium
GATCTTTCATCTATTGTCTGATTTTGGCTAATTTTAGCCCTGCCTGCGTTATTTTTTACTATCAATGGAGTGCATTGATACGTAAAAAATGCCTTGTCAGGACTAAAATTTCCTCAAAATCAGCCTGACATCTGAAAGATCAACAGACCCTGGCGAGATTCTGGAAAAGCAGCGCGGAAAGGCTGGATCACGTCAATTTTACTGTATTTATTGCTATGTAATTAGTTATAGGTTGCCGGATGATTCTGGACATGCCTTTCCTCCTGAGTGATATTCCTTTTTTAATCATTTCAAATCAACAGCTTATATTTTTTCTGGCGAGCTGATCCTGGGCGATATCGAAACTCTCGCCAGATTGATCTGGCGGACATTTGTAGCGATCATTGCGGGGAACTTGCTAAAATAGTAAATAAAGTAATATTTTTTGCAGGCTCACTTTAGACTGGATGGATCCCCGGGACAATGTATTACGACTTTTTTAATCTAAATGAACATCCGTTTCGACTGACGACAGATCCGAAATTCCTGTTTTTGAGCAGCAGTCATTCTCGCGCCAGAGCGTATATGGAATACGCTGTACGCAATCATGATAAATTGTTTATTCTTTCCGGCGAAATCGGCTCTGGCAAGTCGCTGGTCATTCAGGATTTCCTGGCCAGCCTGGATGATTCTACGCTGGCGTTCAGAATACACCAGACCTTACTGAACAATGTCGAATTTCTGCAAATGTTGCTGCGTGAGTTTGGGATAAAATCTTTCCATGATCGCAAAGTAGAGTTGCTGGATCAGATTTATACTTACCTGGTGGAACAACACAGAAATAATAAACAGGTTATCCTGATTGTTGATGAGGCGCAGAATCTGGCACCTGAAGTGATGGAAGAAATCCGTCTGTTACTTGAATTCGAGAAAGATGGAAATGAACTGTTGAGCCTGTTTTTGATTGGACAGCCGGGACTGAATACTATTATCGATCAGCCGGAACTGGAACAACTTCGGCAGCGTGCGCGGTTACGTTATCACCTCGAAGCGTTGGGCGAAGAAGATATCGAGGACTATATAAATCATCGCCTGAAGGTGGCAGGTGAGGAGCATACGGTTTCTATTGATAGTGATGTTTTTCCTCTGATTTATGAATACACCGGTGGCCGGCCGCGCCTGATCAACGTCCTTATGGACCACGCGCTTACCTGTGCCTTTGTGGACAGCAAAAAACAGATCAGCATCGACATGATTCAGACATCGATCACTGAGTTGAACTGGCAGCCATTTGATATCTCAGCAGAAAACATACCTGTATTGACGAATGGCAATGATACGAATGCGGTAATCAGTGATGAGATTACGATTAGCGCAAGCCGAAAAATTATTGTGCGCAAAAACGGACGCTGGGTTGGCGAATACCCACTGAATAAACAGTGCTTTAATATCGGCAGGCACAGTGATAATGATATCGTTCTTAAAGAACCACGCATCAGCCGCCTGCATGCCCAGATTATTCTGAATGATGATGAGATATTTATTCAGGATATGAACAGCAAGAATGGCACCTTCAATGGTGAAACACGGATCGACCTGCATGCCCTGCAGCTGGGCGATGTGATTACTATTGCTTCCTATGAGCTGGCCTTTACCAGCATGGATGACGAACAGGCGGGTGATATTACCGAATCAGTTAATATTCTGCAGTATCCTTTTCAGTCGAAGAATAAACACTAAACGACAGGTTCCTGATTCATTTCTGCACCGATCGTCTACCATGCGATCCAGATTTCATTATTTTCTATTTTTGCTGCATAGACCACGAATGGCTTTAGTGGCTGCTAAATAAAAGTTCCTGATTCCTGTCCACTTTACAACACGGTTTTAAGCTCTCGTAGGATGTGCTGAGTGAAACGAAGCACATCGTTTGCGTGTCCAGCCTGAAATGATGCGCTTCGTTTCACTCAGCACATCCTACTTTATAATATCTGGACACCCTTTTGGAACAGTTATTTAGGGTCACCGATTTCAAAACTGAAGTGGCTGTCAGCCAGGCTAAATAAAAGTTCCAAATACCCGATCAGCTGTTTGAAAACATCTATTGCAAGTACGCCCTCAGGCGTACATGTACGGCTAAAATCCTGTTGTGATATTTATCAGGCAATAAACCTTCAATTTGCAGGGTAAAACCTATCTCTGATAGTGTATTGAAAATGATCATGGAATAGTTGAGAGTGTCTTTTTCGAATTGCCGGGAGATTTAATCTTCGGGGGTAATTTCCCGCTGCTTGCGGCAGGGTTGTTTATTGCAGGTTTTATTATGAATGAAAAAACAATGGATGAAATAAGCGATGCTGACTTCAGCACACTAACCCGACTAATTATGAAGATTCTGGATGAATGGGGGCTGAGCGCTGCAGAGCAGATGAAAGTGTTGAACC
>DRNA01000094.1 GCA_011322365.1 Aeromonadales bacterium
AGCTAAACAGGTGATATTTGAATATATTGAAGTCTTTTATAACAGAGAAAGACTGCATTCTGCCAATGATTATTTATCACCTAAAGATTACGAAGAACTACAGAAAATGGCTTAAAAAAGTGTCCGGGAAAGTGTTGACAGATCACTTTATGGGATCACTGAGTTTAATAAACTTATCATTTCACGTACTCTTACTTTCCATAAATCGCTATCAATACGTACAAACTTTCTATTTCCGTCCATTGCAACCTTTTGAGAAAATACTTTGGCATCATATATCATTAAAGCCACATTGAATCCTTTTGGAATTGATATTTCAGCAAGTAATCCACGTTCATCTGGAACAAGAACACAATAACCAAATAATTTTGCAAGAAAATTGATTAATTTCGCATCATTAGACATCAACCAAACATCCATAGGTATTCCATCTAAAGATTTTTTGTCTCTTTCAACAGCAACATTTACCATTGTAAAATCATTTGCGGCATTAAATGCAATACGGATGGCTTCTTCTGACGTTTTAGGTTTTTTCTTTTTCTTTGTTCTTGAAAAATTATTCTGTATATCTTTTACAAGATCTCTTCCTTCTTTATCCAGTAAATCTGGATTGTTTTTTGCTATATCACCAATCACAATTTTTGCTACTGTCAGCTCTTTTTCACTAAAAAGGCCAATATATTCTTTTACTAACTCTAGAAATCTGTCAAATTTTCCCCAAGGATGGCTATCAGGCTCTGTTATTTCTGTTAATAACATGGCACAGGTATTCAAAAATGGTAATGATCTTATCTTAATTTCGTCATCAGGTAAACTAAGAATGTTCTGAATTTCAAGGATTGGGCTTGCATTGTTTCCTTCTGGGTCATCTAATACATGAAGATTATGTAAAGGAAAAAAGTCATCAAATCTTTTTTTTACATCATGAAAACTATCTGGTGACACTTCTGGCATACAAAAACCTGGACTTAATGAAAATGGAATATTGTACTTTTGACAATATTCACATAAATCAACAAATTCCTTTAAATTATACTTTACTAAAGAAGATTGATTTGGCTCACTATCAATTTCTGACATGTAATTTGAAATACCTAATAAGATATTTGTATCGAGGAATATTGAAGTACAAATTCCTTGTCTTTTATTTTCTAGTAATCGTTCAGTATTAAGATTGAAAATTTCTCCAGGTTCCCTTGCTATTTTTACAGCTGTTGAAAATTTGCACATACATTCTTCCTTGATTCCTAACAAGTTACTAAGCAGTTCTGTTTAATCATCCCATATTTTTGCATTTCACTCAAGAAACACCTATTAGGCTTGTAATTCATTTCTGGATAACACACAATAATGTGCATTAAAAAGTTTATGGATAAACTCATGCAAAAACTACCAGATAAATTGTGTCAAAAATACACTCAAATTCTCCTGGACAGAAATCTATCAAAGCCCGATCAATATTTTTGTACTAAATGGCTAAAATATTATTGGGATTTTTGCCATAAATACCATCACAGTCCATTTGCATCGTCCAGCCTGCCCTTATTTCTGGATAAATTACAGGAAAAAAAGCAATCGGTTCAACAACAAAATCAGGCTAAGTTTGCCATAGGCTTGTTTTATGGTATGAATACACCTACACCCAGTTACCAAAATATTATTCCGGATAAAACTCATTCGTTTCAAATCCATGATATTACTGAACGGGATTACAGTGATCCAATGGTTGAGGCTAATATTAAAGCAGCCGAAAAAAATGCAGCTCATATTTCAACATACGATTCCAGTACACAACAATCGGAACCAGTATCTGTACAACAGAGTCCTCCTGAAAGCAAAGAATATAGTTGGGCAGGACGTAGCTGGTTGTCTGTTTATAAACAGTTGGAAAATGAGATTAGATTACGCCATTATTCACCCAAAACATTAAAAGCTTATCGATCCTGGACTCGTCAGTTTCAGGGGTATACCAAAAGCAAAGACTTTCAGAATCTGTGTCAGCAGGATGTGGTTGATTTTTTAACCTGGTTAGCGGTGGAAAGAAAAGTATCAGCTTCCAGCCAGAATCAGGCTTTTAATGCTTTGCTCTTTTTGTTTAAGCAGGTCTTGAAAAAAGAATTTGGTGAAATCAAAGGCGTTAAACGGGCAAAACGTAAACCTTATATTCCAGTGGTGTTATCAAGGGATGAAATTGATCTTATCCTTGACCATTTAGATGAGCCCATCAATTTGATTGTCAAGCTGCTCTATGGTTGTGGCTTAAGAATTTCTGAAGCGGTGAATCTGCGTATTCATAACTTTAACTTTGATACAGGTGTTTTAACGATACATGATGGGAAGGGGAAAAAGGACCGAACGGTTCCTCTCCCGCAAAGCATTGTTCCTGAATTAAAGGAACAACTGCAAAAGACGACAAAACTTTATGAAGCAGATTTAAAAGAAAATTTTGCCGGGGTGTTTTTACCTGATCAGTTAGATAAAAAGTATAAAAATGCGGCTAAAGAATATATCTGGCAGTGGTTTTTTCCTGCCTCAACTCTGACCCTGGTAAAGGGTGCCAATGAATACCGGCGTTATCATATTCATGATACGGTAGTACAAAAAGCTATTAAAAAGGCGGTTAACTCCGCTCATATTATGAAAAGAGCTTCTGCTCATACATTCAGGCACTCATTTGCCAGTCATTTGCTACAGGAAAATTATGATATTCGCACCATTCAGGAGTTACTGGGGCATAGCGATATCAGAACCACCATGAAATATACCCATACTTTACAGAGCAGAACCATTAAACAGGCTAAAAGTCCTCTGGATTTTGCATCTGAAAATGACCTGAGTGAGTAAAGCCTGATAGTATATTTATTCATTAATTTCATCTTCTTATTTTGAAAAGTGTACAGTTATGTGTTTTAATCTACACAAACTTATTTAACCCGGACATTACCGGCTTAATCCTGTCTAAAATTCACTAAACAGGTGAAACGTGCTGACTGTTTATCCGTCTAATAAAATGGAAGATCTGGTGCTCCTGCTAAAGGCGGTACAGCACTATCGAAGCGATGAACCATCTGAACTAAAGGATGTTCTGAGTCCTGATATTATTCTTGTTGAAAGCAAAGGCATGCAGCACTGGCTTAACCTGAAACTGGCAAAACATCAGGGAATTGCCATGAATTATCAGTTCCGGATGCCGG
>DRNA01000095.1 GCA_011322365.1 Aeromonadales bacterium
CTGCATTGGTGACAGTAAATTTATCGTGTTCATTATAAAAATCTTTTAAATAGCGTTTTTTGTCAACCCGCCTGGAAAGTGTTTTATTGCGTATATCCGATAGATCTTCCGGTTCGTTCTCAAATTGTTGTTTTGCCCATTTCTTATCAATATCCGGATTAAGGGTTTTTGCCTGAAAATGGATAACTTTATCGATAGAGATATCCACGTTATCAGTGGAATAAAACCAGCCACGGAAAAACCAGTCCAGATCAACGCCCGATGCATCTTCCAATGTTCGAAATAAATCCGCAGGTGTTGGTCGCTTAAATTTCCATCTTTCGGCATAGGTTTTAAAGGCAAAATCAAACAGTTCTCGGCCCATGATAGTTTCGCGTAGAATATTTAATGCGGTTGCCGGCTTACCGTAGGCGTTGTTACCAAACTGCAGCAGGGATTCCGAGTTTGTCATAATCGGTACCTGATGATCGCTTTTCATGTAGTTGACAATTTTACGGGGCGAGCCACGTCTCGAAGGGTATTTTTCTTCCCAGGCCTGTTCGGCAAGGTACTGTACAAAGGTATTCAGGCCTTCATCCATCCAGGTCCATTGTCTTTCATCTGAGTTAACGATCATGGGGTAATAGTTATGTCCCACTTCATGAATAATCACACTGATAAGGCCATACTTGGTACGCCTGGAATAGGTTAGCTTGCCGGTTTTTTTATCTATTTCAGGGCGGGGGCCATTGAAGCAGATCATGGGATATTCCATGCCACCAACAGGACCGTTAACTGAAATAGCTACAGGGTAAGGATACTCTAAACTGTACTTATTGTAGTTTTCAATAGTATGGATAACTGCCTGGGTAGAATATCGTTCCCATAATGGGTTGCCTTCTTTGGGGTAATAGGACATAGCCATAACGTCAGTATCGCCGGCTTTATAACCCTGAGCATCCCAGATAAATTTACGGCTGGAGGCAAAGGCAAAATCGCGAACATTTTCTGCTTTGAAATGCCAGGTTTTAGTGGTTCTGGCATGTTTTTTTTCTTTGGTAGTGGCCTCTTTTTGAGAGACAATTATCACTGGTTTTTTCGCTGAGCGCGCTTTTTTTAATAACTTTCGTTGTTTTTCAGTGAGGACTTTATCGGCATTTTGTAATACACCGGTTGCACCCACAATATGATCGGCTGGAGCGGTAATTTTAACATCGTAATTGCCAAATTCCAGAGTGAACTCGCCCCGGCCAAGAAACTGCTTATGTTGCCAGCCATAGACGTCATAGTAAGCAGCCATGCGAGGGAACCATTGGGCTACTTCGTAAATATAATTACCATCGTCTTTAAAATATTCGTAACCAGCTCGTCCTCCCAGTACTTTCTGTTCTCGAATTTGATAGTTCCAGTTGATGTTAAAGCTAAATGTTTCTCCATGTTTTAATGGGCTGGGCAAATCAATTCGCATCATGGTTTTATTGATCACATGATGCAGTTTCTTATGATGTTGATCCGTTACTCTGGTTATTTGAAACCCACCATTGAATTCTGGACTTTCAAGCATGGTGCGATAACGGTTGAAACTCACTTTTGGACCATCTTTACCCGGTTGAAAGGGAGGGGTAGCAATTTTTTTGGAATCCGAATTTCGACGGAATCTATTTTGATCCAGTTGCAGCCAGATATAAGTTAATGTATCAGGAGAATTGTTGTAATAGGTAATGGTTTCCCTGGCTTTAATGCGTTGTTTTTTATCATTCAAAGTGGCTGAAATTTTGTAATCAGCACGTTGTTGCCAATATTGATGACCAGGTGCTCCGGAGGCTGTGCGGTAGCTATTTGGTGTAGGTAATAGTTCATCCAGTTGACGAAATTTATCGACAAAGGGTTTGGCCCCGGCGAATGCTGTTGTTAATGAAAACAGACCCAGAGCGATTGCGGTGCCAAGTCGTATCTGTAACAGCCTGAAACTTTGCTTGTTCATAAAAAGTCCGGTTAGGTTAGTATTAATGTTAGATAATAAAGAAGGATTCCAGAATTATATTCGAATCATGAGATTTAGCTGGTTAGACCAAATCAACAATACAGAGAATAATTGTAAAAGAATGTTACTAAAACAGAGTATTACAGGCTAAATCCTTACGCTTTTATTTCTAAAAGTATAAAAAAACCGGCAGTAGCCGGTTTTTCACATTTATCTGGTAATTTCTAGCTCAGGTGCTTTTTGACTAATCCACCAACAACACCCATATCAGCTCTACCCTGAACTTTAGGCTTTAAAATACCCATTACCTTACCCATATCACGGATTCCTTCAGCACCGACAGCTTTAACGGCTTCATCCACCAGAGTTGAAATCTCATCTTCAGTCAGTTGTTGGGGCAGGTATTGACTGATTATACCAATTTCAAATTGTTCTACTTCAATCAGATCCTGACGATCGGCTTTCTCAAACTGAGCGATTGAATCTCGACGTTGTTTAACCATTTTATCAAGGATAGTCAGGGCAACCGTATCATCAACATCTTTACGTTGATCCACTTCATATTGTTTAAACGCAGCCAGAATAGTGCGAATAGTTTTCAGGCGCTCTTTTTCTTTGGCTATCATTGCAGCCTTCATGTCGGACTTGATTGAGTCAATGATCATGGTAGATTACGCTTAAATTAGAAGACGAAATAGAGCAGGTTATCGAGATAACTAACGCTAATATAGGTCTTAGTAAAGACGAATATGACGTTGGTTTTCACGAGTCACTTTCTTTAACGAGCGCTTTACTGCTGCAGCTTTTTTACGCTTTCTTACTGAAGTGGGCTTCTCGTAAAATTCACGGCGACGGACTTCAGATAATACGCCTGCTTTCTCGCAAGAACGTTTAAAACGACGAAGAGCAACATCAAAAGGCTCGTTTTCTTTAAGTTTAACTTGTGGCATTAATAAACCTTAAATATATCAGTTAGTTACAATAAAATACCCGTAGGCATCATTTTGAGGTGCGCAATTGTACACTTTTACAAATTTTAATGCAAAGGATTTAATGTTTGAAAACTGCATATAAATTGCTGTTTTAAAAGGCTAAGGAACCAGTCATCTATTTTTTCTGAATACAGGGATTTGTTGAAAATAGCTATTTCTGATTAATGTGGGCCTTACCAAATAAAAGCAATTAATTTCAATAAGTTAATTGAATGAAGGCTGATATGCTGTTATTTGAAAAACAGGCTGGTTAAGTGAGGAGGTCATCTTGCGAAACTTTTGCTATGATTTTGCCGAGAGCATTCACGCTCCCGGCAAAAACTGCTGCTTTATTACTTTCGGGGACGTAATACCACTCGCATGTTAACCCCTAAGGAAGGATTAAATCCAAGTAGCTTCTGGGTTGAGAAACCCCTTGCTTTACCATATTTTCCCGTTCCACCTGTTATGGCTCGGTTAATGGGCTGGTTGATATCAGCCAGTTCATAGCCATCTGTTACAATGCTATTTTTGCCAAAAGTTTCATCCAGATCAAATAACTGGGTTGTGATCACCCAGGGACCGGTCACAGTGGTTGCGCCCTGTCCAACGTGCCAACCGCGACAAACCCATCGACCAAGCACTTCATCAGGGTATGAAGGACTACCATCATCATTGACGCCTTCGTGTGTGTCGAGAAATCCGTGGGGGTACAGGTAACCCTCGGTGATGAATTCATCGCCATAAGCAGGAAGTCCATTTTCATCAACGGGCTCTGAATCGAAAGAAAATCGTGAACCATTTTCAGCTATATCAAATTTCAGATTCTTATAGGCATGGCCTCTTTCCTGTTCGCCCGCATTTGCCTGGGGGACAATGTAAAATGCGAATAAGAAGCTGAAGAAGACAGCTAAAAGTGTTTTTGGTGTAGCATTTGAAGTTATTTTTAACATGGAGTTATTTCCTTATTTTATCAGTTTTGAGCAACAACAGATGTTGCCAGATAGTAGTTCAAGTCACTTTTCGAAAGTATTTTCAGAGTGACTTAGCCGGTCACTCTAGAGAATATGGTCCCGTAAAGCATAATAATCAGGTAAAGATTGTCTAACAATTAGCCATAATGTTGTGTAGCATGTAGTGTTGAGTAGTGTAATATGTATAGAGGTAGCCTGATTGGCTTAAAGGGAGGTGATGCTCGTATTTCCAGGAATTATGGGCATGAACAGAAATCATAAATGGATATCCCCAGGATTTTAAAATTCAACGATTCAGTGCTGGATACTGCAAATTTCACTTTGGTGATTAATGGGCAACCGAAAGCGGTTGAGCCCAGGGTATTTGATCTGATTGTCTATTTGATAAAGCATCGGCACAAGGTTATTACCCGGCAACAATTATTTGATGATTTGTGGGAAGGCCGTTCTGTCTCAGATGCTACTTTAAGTAATCATATAAAAATGGCTCGGGCTGTTCTGGGTGATGATGGTGAACAGCAATCGGTTATAAAAACTATCCGCAGTCGGGGTTATCAGTTTATTGCCCATGTAGAAGAAGATCCTGGAAGTAAGGATCGTCGGAGAGTAACTAAGGAAAAGAAACCTGACCATGGGGTTAGTTTTACTCATCAAGAATCTCAATATCAAATATCGAAAAAACTGGCAGGGGTTTTAATCGGACTGGTGGTGTTAAGCTTCATCTATTGGCTGAGTTCACATAGCTCTGATTCTAATTTGGAAACCAGTAAAGAACTTGCTAATCGACCCTATATTCTGGTGGTGCCTTTTGGTTTATCTGTGGATGATACCGAAAAATGGGCTCCCTTTGCTGATCAGATAACTCGCGAAGTTATTCGCAAGCTGAGAAAAATTTCCGGGTTGCGGGTGATACCGGCATCTTCGGCCTTTACTTTTAAGCAGAATAAAAACGCTACTTTTATACGTCAGCAATTACCGAATGTTAGATATATTCTTGATGCTGTGGTTAATATCAGTTCAAAGGGTAATATCCGCATAATTCCACAACTTGAAGATATTCAAACGGGAAAACTGGTTTGGGATTATGATTATCGAAGCCGAATTGATGATAGCAACTTTTTTAAGATTCAATCAGATATTGCCGAATCGGTTTCAAAGGCGCTGAAAATTGTTATTCAGGAGGAAGAACGTAGTGCGCTTGGTAAATTGCCAACCAGCAATCTGGTTGCCTACGAGTTATTTGTTAAGGGCAAACAGCAGTTCGATATTTTGACACAGGAGTCATTGTATCGTGCTATTGACTTATTTTCTGAAGCCATTGCTCTGGATACAAAATTTGAAGCAGCTTATATTGCAAAGGCTGATTCTTATCGCATGTTAATGTCTTATTATGAAAAACCTGTTGATACGCTTCCGCTGGTTATCGATGCTGTGGTTGAAGCATTGAAAATTAATCCTGATTCATCAGAAGCGCGTTCTTCTCTCGGGCTTGCTTATGTTTTTGCCTGGCGTTGGGAAGATGCATGGAACATGCTCAATGAAGCACGAGAGCGTAATCCCGATCTTGCTCTGACTGAATTAGGTTTTGCGCTTTATTATTCAGGGATAGGTGATATTGAAGGTATTTATCGTTCACTGGAACGTGCCAGTCAACTGGACCCACTAAATGTAGAAATTGCAGATTGGGGGCATTGGTCATTAGCTATGGCCGGTGAGATTGAAGCTGCGGTTAACTGGTCTAAAAAACAGCTAAGGCTTCATCCGAAAGTTGGCGTAATTTATAGTGGCGCAAGTATTTCAGCAGCTCTATCAGGTAATAATGATCGCGCAATAAGGTTGGGAAAACAGGGAGTCGTGTTAGACAGGGGTTCTTCTTTTTCACTTTTGGCCCTGGCGCAAGTTTACGGTTATGCCGGGAAATTGGAGCAGCTGAGGCCATTGTTAAAAAAAGCCAGGCTGTACCCCGGCTATGTGTGTCCTTATGAAACTGCTATTGTCTACGTTATATTAGATGAAAAGGATACTGCATTTAAGCTATTGAATAAGGCCATTGATTATCGTTCCAACTGTCTGGTGTTCATCCGAAATGATCCTCGCCTGTCCCCTTTAAAAAACGATCCCCGTTTTGTATCCTTATTAACACGAGTTGGTGTTGACGATGAAGCTGTTGGTATTTATTCTCACTGATTTTTTGAATGACTATGGGTATATTCGTGCATATTTCCAGGAAGTTGCGTAAAATGCCTTTTCACTATTTAGGCCAGGGACTATCTGTTGAAAATACTGGGCATTGAAACATCCTGTGATGAAACTGGCGTTGCGCTATATGATAGTGCCGAGGGTATTATTGCTGACGCACTATATTCCCAGATTGCCATGCATAATGATTATGGAGGTGTGGTACCAGAACTAGCATCTCGTGATCATGTGCGCAAACTATTACCGCTGGTAAAGGAAGTGATGACGGGGGCTGCTGTCCGCCCGGACGATATTGATGCAGTGGCCTATACTGCTGGTCCGGGTTTATTGGGTGCGGTGCTGGTGGGAGCTTCTTTTGCACGCTC